>CAMRDM010000015.1 GCA_947041225.1 uncultured Deferribacteraceae bacterium
AAATGAGTTTTTACAGTGCAACAAATAGAAGTTACGATAGTAATAATATTGAGTTGTTAAAAATAATAGATAGATTATAGATGATAAAGACATGTAATGGTAAAGGTAGATAAATGAGTTGTTACAGTGCAACAAATAGAAGTTACGATAGTAATAATATTGAGTTATTAAAAATAATAGATAGATTATAGACGATAAAGACATGTAATGGTAAAGGTAAATAAATGAGTTTTTACAGTGCAATAAATAGAAGTTACGATAACGATGAGTTGTTAAAAATAATAGGTAGTAGAACAGAGAAAGATGTTGAGATCGCTCTATCTAAAACGAAATTAGATGAGATGGATTTAATGGCTCTTCTATCCCCTAAAGCAGATAAATATCTTGAAGTTATGGGAGAGTTATCAAGAAAAATCACTATACAACGATTTGGTAAAACGATAAAAATGTATACCCCTATGTATCTTTCTAATGAGTGCATAAACTCTTGTGTATATTGTGGATTTAGTATAAAAAATAAGATAGATAGAATAAGTTTAACTGCTAGTCAAATTGAAGATGAACTTGCTATCATACTTAATTACGGTATAAAGAATCTTCTTCTTGTGTCTGGAGATAGCCCTAAAATATACACCGATGAAATGATAGTTGAAGCTGTACAAATAGCTAAAAAATATTTTCCGTATGTAGCAGTAGAAGTTAGAGCCTTAGAGAAAGATACTTATCAAGCGTTGCATAATGCAGGTGTTGATGGATTAACAATGTTTCAAGAAACATATCTTGAAGATGAGTATAATAAGTTTCATCCAGCAGGACCTAAATCTGATTATCAATATAGATTATCTGCTCCACAAAGAGCAGCTGAGGCTGGAATAAGAAATATAGGGCTTGGATCACTTCTCGGCTTAACAGATTATAGGTTAGAGATGTTTTATCTAAATCTGCATACACGACACTTTATGAAATATTATCCGACAACACATATATCAGCATCCTTTCCAAGACTTAGATCTTCAGCTGGTGCGTTTGCTCCTAAATACGATATTAAAGATAGAGACCTTTACAAATCTATCTTTGCATATAGAATATTTAATCACGATGCAGGGATAAATATCTCAACAAGAGAGCCTAGAGAGTTAAGAGATAGATTAATTCATCTCGGTGCAACAATTATGAGCGCAGGATCTAAAACCGATCCTGGTGGATACTCAAATGAAAACCGTAACGCAGAACAGTTCTCTATTGATGATGATAGATCTGTTGAAGTAATGGTATCCACAATCAAATCATCTGGGTACGAAGCTGTGATGAAAGATTGGTTCTAGTTGGTTCAAAAAGCTAATAACAAGATTTTAAGTCGATGTTTTAATGAAGGGGGATAGTACATTGAGTAAGGATAAAGAGAGGAACACTGAAAATAATGGTGGTGAGTTAGATCCTAAGGTTAAAAGTGATCTTGAGAAACATAAGTATACTCATGTACCTGCTAACCTTATCGATCGAATGAACGAAATTAGTGAAAAAGAGAAAACTACAAGAGCTAGTATTTATCGTACAACTAGTAAGAGTAAACCTACTAAAAAAGAGGTTGTCGCTACATCAAGCATATCTACTAGTATTATAATTGTACTTATTTTACTTTCAATATTAGTACTCGTGATATTGGCTGGAATAATTATCTCTCTAACAATAGATAAAAGTGGAAAGATGTTAAATATGTTGCCTCAACCGATTGCATCTATATTACAACAATCGAACAATACGCCTATCAATCAAATACCCGATGATAGAGTATATGTAACTGGTAGTGGAAGAACACAAGATACAGATAGACAATCATCAAGATATAATAACCAATCTTATAATCAAGATGTTTATAAAGATCGTAATGGTAGCCCTGCTCTATTTGATCTAAGTAGTGATAGTAAAATTGCTAACTTGATAACATCTATTGGTAATCCAGATATATATGATAGAGATGGATTAACACTTATGCATCATCTTGTAAGAGATAATAAGTTACCTGGTATACAACAACTTATCGCAAGAGGAGCTGATGTTGATAAACCAGATATATTAGAGAATACACCGTTAATGTATGCAGCAAGATACGGCAACACAGCTGTTATACAAAATCTATTAGATTATGGAGCAAATATTAACGCCTTATCTCTAAACGGTAACACTGCATTATCTATAGCTGCAGATAACGGCGATGCACCGATGCTATCGTTTCTAAAAAGAAAAGGAGCAAACGCTGAATTGATTGACAAAAATGGTAACTCTCCTATAATGAAGTCATCATCTAAAGGGCATGTTGATGCTACAAAAAGACTTATTGAACAAAATGTATTGTTAAACAATCGTAATAATGGTGGTAAAACGGCGTTAGCGTTAGCCGCTGAAAATGGACACGGAAGAGTTGTGAAACTTCTTCTAGAAGCTGGAGCTGATCCATTAATTACTGATAACTTAGGGAAAGACCCTATAGGAAATGCAGAGAAATTTAATCACGATAATACTGCTGATATTATTAAAAAGTTTATCGCACAATAAAGTTAAGTATGAAACAATAATAATAAATTATTTATTAAAATTTTGAGAGGTTATTTTTATGAAAACTGGATTTACATTAATTGAGCTTATGGTGGTATTAGTTATTTTAGGTCTTCTTGCAACATTTATCGGGCCAGCGATTTTAGGTAAACCTGATGAAGCTAGAGTTATTAAAACTAAAAATGATATGTCTGCTATTGAGACAGCGTTAAAAATGTATAAAGTTGATAACAGTCTATACCCTTCTACAGAGCAAGGTTTAGGTGCACTTATTGAGAAACCAACTATCGATCCTGTTCCTAGAAATTGGAACTCATCAGGATATATGGATCTAACCGATCTTCCTGTTGATCCTTGGGGTATGCAATTTATTTATCGTTCTCCAACAGATGTTGAAGATAGAGATTACGAGATAATATCGTACGGAGCTGATGGTAAAGAAGGTGGTACTGGAGTTAGCGCAGATATTAAAAGTTTTGAAATACAATAAATTATGGAATTGATTAGAGATGAGTGGTCTAAATCAGATTACTCTGATTTTAAAAACTTTTTAAAAACTTATGAAGATGTAGAATATAAAAAGTTTCACTCATCTCTAGTTCCTAATATCGGTTCATTTATCGGCATACGAATACCTATGCTTAGAGAGATATCTAAGCATATATTAAAGGGTAATTATAGATCATTTCTATTACAATCAAAATCAGATATTTATGAAGAGAAAATGATACATGGATTAGTTATCGCAGGAATGAAAGAGAGCTTTACGGATACACTTCCTCTATTTAGCGACTACGTCAAAACAATAGATAATTGGGCTACATGCGATACTGTATCGACATCTATGAAAGTTATAAGAAAAAACAGAACGATAGCTTATGAATATATTAAACAACTACTTAAAAGCGATAAAGAGTATGAATTACGAACTGCATTTGTGCTTCTACTATCGCACTTTATCGTAGATGAATATATTGAAGCTATCTTTTTACATTGCGATACAGTTAAAAATGATGAATACTATCTAAAGATGGCTGTAGCGTGGTTACTATCTGTTATGTATGCAAAACACCCTAAGGAGTGTATGGCATATTTTAAAAGATGCGATCTTGATGATTGGATATTTAATAAAGCTATACAAAAATGCTTAGAATCAAAACGAATAACTGATAGCGATAAAGTACTGTTAAAAAATATGAAAAGAAAAATAGTGAAAAGTTGATAACTTAATAAACAATTAACCTTGTATAATATTATTAGATTTTACAACAATTTAAAGAGTAATAGTTTTTGACTAATAGGCTGACTGATAGGAAAATAGAAATTACTGATAACATTAACAACCGTAAATTAATATTTGAAAGAAGTAAAAAGGGTTTTACGATCGTTGAGCTTATGGTTGTTATGCTTATAATCGGACTTGGCTTAATGAGTTTTACACCTAAACTATTAACTCCAACATCGCTTGCCGAAGATGATAGATTAATGTTCTTCGACAAACTGATAGAGGAACATTACGAACGTGCAATCGAACTTGGTAGACCAACATATTTTACTGGTTTCAAAGGTTCGGCGAATATACAAACATACGACGGAAAAGCTGTAACTATACCTAACGTTAAATCTATTCAAGAAGCTAAAGTGAACGGATATTTAACAAGAGGTTTAGAGTACGGTGTTAGGGTCTACCCTGATGGGTTTGTAGATCATTTTGAAATTATCGATACAGAGGATATTATTATCGAGTCTGTACCGTTACTAATGATAACTAAATACGACGATACAAGAGATGAGTTATGAAAGCTAGAGAAGGTTTCACACTTATAGAGGTTCTAGTTTCCCTTGTAGTTTTATCTATTAGCTTAACTGCGGTGTACTCTATTTTACAGAACTCTCTTAGCAATATTGATATCGCTCAAAATAAAACTTTCGTAGCAGAAATCGGGTATGAAAGGATAATTAGAGAGATAACTTATCCAAACGCCGTCTATAGCGATAAAGAAGAACATAATGGTATAACTGTAAATTATGAGTTTGAAAGAGAAAGTACTCCTATCCCTACTGTTATGGAAATTACGATGACTGTATCAACTGATGAGGCATCAACTATATTTGTCTACTACGTGCAAGAGTAGTTTATGAGAAGTGGATTTACTATAATTGAACTGTTGATATCTCTATTTATATCATCATTTGTTGCGATGGGATTATTCTCTGTTATATCATCAATATCTGATATACGCTCAGGGATTGTCGATTCTAGCAACAATATTATAACTAAAGAAAAGTTATCGTTAATCATAAATAGAGATACAAGAATGATGTTAGATACAGGGTTTACTGTTGACTCAACTGAAGATAAACGTAAACTAAAATTTAATACATTTAATAGTTTGAGGTTTAATAAATCTGTACCTGTCGAAGTTGTGTACTATATAGATGATGATAATTATCTTATTAGAAGAGAGAGTAGTACAGAACTACTTTATGAAATGGAGATGAAGTTAATCTCTAATGCTACAGAGATGAATATGAATTTCTACGACGGAATTGAGTATCAAGAAGATAATGTTAATAAAGCAAAATTGTTAAAAATAGATATAACTATCGGAGAAAAGATCATAACTATTTTCACTGGGATGATAAAATAGTGATAAACGGTGGAATAGTAAATGTTTAAATTAAAAGAAGGATCTGTACTTATATCGGTGATAATAATTATAGCTGTGGCACTTAGCTTAGTTATTGTTGTGTATGAAAGAACAACATCATCATACAGTTCGGTTGTGAAGCAACAGTATGAGTATCAGAAAGCTATCTACTCTGTAACTGCGGTTGAAGCATTAAAATCTCTTTTTAAATATGATAATACAAGGTATGATGGACAAACAGATATTTGGAATGCTGTTCCTCCTATCCCTATACAAGACGGATTTTTAACTATTACTATTACCCCTGTAAATGCAAAGTTTCCTATAAACGGACTCGCAAACGCTAATGAAGAAATTAGAGATAGATACGCTGACGCATTTAGAACATTATTAGAAGAGAAAGAACTACCGATAGATATAGTTGATGATACATTAAGTTATCTAGGTACAGGATATCTTAACGCTGCACTTGTTGATGAGTCCTCATCTCCTTACGGATATAGAGGTGGTAAACTTCAATCGTTAGCGGAGGCTTTTTATATACCAGCTATCGGCGTAGAGTTTAATAAAGTTGCCGAGTTCGCATCAATGGGAGATCCTAACGGTAAAGTGAACCTCAACTTCGCAAGCAGAGAGGTTATCGTAGCATTGATACCTGAACTTGAACCGTATGTTGATGCTATCATAACTGCTAGAGATGAGAACGATTTAGAAGATGTGTCTGATGTTTACGAACTAATGGGTGGATCAAGTCAAGATACTTATAATACTGCTCTTAATTTTTTTGATGTTAAATCGCAGTACTTTTATGTTAAAATAGAGATCATTATACAAGACGATATAAGTTACTACCATATATTATTTGATAAGAACGGTACTAACGCAAGTATAATAAAATATATAGAAGGTGGAAGCATTGAATACTTCTGAAAAAATTTATTATCTTAAAGATGATAAAATAAAATTATTAAACTCTACTCTAGCCTCAGAGTTTGAACTAGAAGCAGAGATACCTCTTCCTCAAAAATATTCGCTACTTATAGATGATGAATATCTATTCTATATGAGTATGCCGAAAATTAATGCTACTGGTAAAAAACTTACATCTATTGTTAAGAACTTTGTTTCAACAAAACTTCCCGGTGAAGATGTTACCCTTTTATCGTATCTAGTTTTAGGTAATAGTATAGTAATCGTAATTATATCTGAAAGATTTAAAGAGATCATAACATCACATATGCCGATGTTTTCAAATGCGATTAAAGTAACTACTCCGTTTATTGAATCAATATCTAGATACTCTGATTTTTTATATTCTGACGGTAATAAAATATATGAAGTAAAAGATAATAGTATTAGTAATAAAGCAGTAGCAGAAGATATTGTGGCACTTAACTCTAAACAGTTTATTGAAGATATGGATGAACTATTAAATAATATCCGTTTCCCGTTTGTTAGAAAAAAATCTAGATTACATAATTTTCCTATGCTACTTCCAGCTGCATCACTACTTGCTTTATATCTTATTTTTGTAATCGGAAATATTATATCTGTATCAAAATATAAAAAAATCGAAGCAGAGTACTCTGCGATGCTTAACACCATCTATACAGAAGCAGGTGTCGCAGGAACAACTGATCCATACGGGATACTACTTTCAAAAGCTGGTAGAAAAAATAATAAGTTTGAAGGCGATAGATTAATTAAAATCCTTGATGAAATATCTACTGTACCACAAGATAATATAACGTTAGAATCTTTCTCATACAGAGATAAATCATTTCGTGTAAACGGTATAGCTAAAGACTTTACTGTGCTAGAAAAGTTTGAAAAAGAGATGGAAACAAAAACTAAAGAAGAAGTTACAATAACTGATAGTAAGACATCTGAAAATGGAGTTGTCTTTTCATTGAGGTACGAAAAATGAGAAAATATTACGAAGCCAATAAACAGAAGGTACTTATCATATTCATAATCGTAACAAGCATATTCTTTTTATTTTATTGGACATTTATATTCTTTAATAGTAAAAAAGAAGAATATATTGCATCATCAGATCAACTCTATACTCAAGTTGAAAAAGCTTTGAGTTTGAAACTTACTTTAGAAAAAAGTAATAATACAGTCAACGAAGTTAAGATAGGTTTATTAGGATTTACGCAAGAACTTGCTAACAAAAAAGGGGTATCTACAAAACTTGTAACTCTTAGACCTATTAAAAGCGATCAAGATTTTGAACATGTAAATATCCGATTAGAGTCTATGTACTATACAGAAGTGATTAACGTGATAGCAGAGTTTGAACGCTATAATAACCTTTGGGTTAAAGCCGTTACATTAACTCCTAGATACGATGATAAAAAACTTGTGGATATAAATATGGAGGTAGTAAAATTTTAGATTCAATTATAAAATCAATAATTTCATTTATCACTGAAATGAAAGGAAACTTAGTAAGAGGTAACCTTAAAAAAATATTACTATCAGTTCTAACATTTGTTGTATCATCTGTTATTGTTATAATAATTTTATTTCCATATACAGACGTTGCTACAAAATATATCAATGAGAATTTAGATACGCTTCCTGTTAAAATCGCTTATGAAACTCTAAATATATCTCCGCTTGGTGCAGAGGTTGAAAATATCTCTATTGATAATCAATTAAATATTGATACTGTTGAGCTATCGTATAACCCTATCACTGCTATTTTTAGACGAGTAGGGTTTGATGTAATAAGTGATCTATTTATCGCAAGTGGAAAATTAAAAGGAAACACAGTTGAGAGTGATATTCGTTTATCACTTGATTCGTTAACTAAATTAATCCCAGCTAAAGCAACTGCTGGAGCAGAGTTTAATGCAAAAGGAACTTTAAATTTAGGTATTGAGTATCTAATAGATAACGCATCAGGTAGTATTAATATCGACTCATCAACTTTAACTGTTGTAACTCCGTTTATGACGCTTGATATAGACTCATTAACTGCAAACGCTACATTGAACGGTAACACTTTAAAAATTGATAGTATTAAGGCAACTGGTAAATCTCAGCTTGAAGGATCAGGAGTTATAAACCTTAATATGAAATCTTTAATCGACTCATCGATGGATATTAAAGGTACGGTTAACTTATCTGGATTGAAATCAGGATTTAGATTAACAGGTAGATTTAGAGCTCCGAGCTTTAAACTTCAATAAAATAATAGAAATTTCGTAACCAAAACGTGTGATTTCCGACTATGTGGATAGAGAGAAAAATTTCTCCATATAATTTTATATAATAGATAAAAAAATAGAGAGTAAAACTCTTTAATTTTCTATAAAAATGGATAAAAAATGAGATATATTTTAATTATAATAACTGTACTTTTTTCGGTATCTGGAATAGCATCTGCGCAACATTATAATGTGTGTGATGATGGTCAAACATATATCGACTCTAAATGTATCGACAATAAGTTATTGCCTGAAATAAAAACTGTTAAGATAAATGAGATTAATCTACTAAACGGTAAGATTGAGTCTATCTTTGATAAACTTGACAGTATCGCAACTTCAGTTGAAAATAAATCATTTAATCCATCGAAAAATAATGATATAGAGACAATCTCTAAAAAGATCATACAGTATGTGGATATTAAATTAGATACAAGAAAATTTATGTATGCATATATCGGCGATGAAGGCTCAGATAATGGTAACTCTTCATCATGTATGAGTGGTAGAAATAGAGGTGGTAAACACAGAAACAAATCTACAAAGACAGAACATGGCGAAGGCAGAGGTAGAGGCAAACATAACCCTAATAATACTGAACATACAGATAGTACAGATCACAAGTCCGTTGTAGCAGATACAAACACAGTAAATTATAATGCAAAGAAAAGAGATGCAATGAATAATGATCTGATGGATACTAATGCACGAAACCATGATATAAAAACTGAAAGCAACAAAAACAGTAACCGTAATAATAAACACGATGGATGCTTTCATAGAGGTTACACAAGAGTTAGAGATGGTATAGGTTTATCTGTTTATAAAGCAACATTTGATCTATATAATATACTCAACAAAGCATCGGTATCTAGCCTGCATAGGAGAGAGATCAGTAATAAGTACGGCGACGAGTTACAAATATTAAATACTAACTTAGTATCATCATTTACGAACTACAATCTATACTACTCTAATCTATCTGGTGGAAAAGTAGATCAAAAAAATATAGATAAATATAGAGCTGAATATTTAGTAGCTATTGAAAAATCTATAATATTTTTAGCTAATGCTTATAAATCTGAAATATCTAAACTTAGTAATCAAGATTTAGAGAAAGTTAAATCTGTCCGTATCAATACATTTAAAAAAATGGTTGATAGATCTAATAACAGAAATAAAAGAACAATTCAATTAATCGAAAAATTAACATCTGAATAGATTTTAAATCGTTATATCAAAATATAATAGTAACAACTTTTGTTGTTAATATCACATTTAGAGTGCTAATATATTCTGTAGCACTCTTACCTTTTAAACAAAAATATTCATAACCTATTTTTCACTCTATCTATTTTATAAAATAAATTTGTTTTTATTAAAATATATTGATACAATATTTATATTAGTATTCAATATGTAAAAGAATGAACAGATCGATAAAAACTTAAAAACACTTTTTAGCAGAAGCGTTAGAAGCCCATCGCAGTAGTAATAAAAAATAGAGTAGTTACAACAGTCGTAGAAAGCAAAATAAGTGTGCTAAGTAATCTGAAATAAAATTGTAGGTAGTTGAAAAATAATTTAAATAATATATTTAAAAATCAAAGGATGAAAAAATGTTTAGTTTAGATAAAAATAATGTTACTAACTCTCACGCAATGTCTATCCGTTTCAATCCATATTTAAAAAGAACAGAGTGGACAGATATCGCAGAGTACGCTGAAACGTATTATTTAGATTTTTTAAAATGTAAAGATTACGGTGAGTTAATAATTACCAATTTGTATTTCTACTTAGAAGAAACTCCAGATTTTTCTTTACAGAAAGATGTTATAAATCTATCAACTATTTGCAGTATTCCAAAAATAGCACTGCTTAACATACATTTTGATTTCAAAATCTTCAAGACTTTATCTAAGAAGAAACAGAAAGAGGTAGCAATAAATACAATCCTTTATCTATTAAAGCATTGGCAAAATAATTTAAAAATACCGAAACATATGAAGATAGATGAACTTGTAGAAGATTTTGAAACACACCTTAAAAACAGTAATATACTTATGAATAATAAAGATCTCTCTAAAATTATTATTAAAATAATAAATCCATTTAATGTTATTTTTTCATCACATAAAATAATCGGTACAGATGAAAAAGGAAACCCACCTCTTTTGTTTAATAATAGTGAATTAGAGAATTTTTTTAATACCCGTATCTATAACATGGATTTTGGACAATCAGTAAGAGAGTTTTTTATATCTTACGATATTTTTGATTTTGATAATAAAGAAGTTTTAGAGGAATACTTTAATAACGATATCGAATTCAAATACGGAAGAAATAAAGATCTATTTATAGCACATCAGTTTGATATGAACCGTTTTATCTACGATGAAAATTATTTAGATCAAACAAAATTAGGACAAATTCAAGAACTTCATGCAGGTATTTTAAAGGCTATATCAAATATTGAGAGTATGAAAAGAAAACCTAAATTTTTAGATGTTCAGAAATTATATGACGCTGTTGATAAAATATTTTTAGAGTTTGAAAGTAAGTTGTAGAAAAATAGATTAAGTTAAATCTAGCTAAGTTAAATATAGCTAAGTTGAGTTGATTAAATAAAATTAAGCACCAGTTTGAAAATATAGAAATTTATAAACGTCAACTACTTAACTAATCCATTTTTATCTCTTGCGTACTGGCTTCGTAGATGTAAATATTCATCGCATGCAACTTGTCTTCCGAGCATACATGAACGATTAAACATTCTTATCGCATTTGTGATATTACGCTCAACACCTTGTCCGTATTTATACATCCTTCCAACCATGTAACATCCGTTAGAGTTGCCTGCTCCACACGATAAATTAAATAACGATAACGCCTTACCGAAATCTTGTCCCACTTCCATACCAGAGTAGTATAGCGAACCTAAAGCCATACATTGATGTGAGTACCCTGCTTTACAATTTCGTGAATAGTTAGCAAAATTATCCTCATACACTTTATCGCCGTACTCTTTAGGACGAGGTAGCTGTAAAGCAGAAACCGATGATACAAATAACGTCGATAGCAGTATAGAAAAAATAACAACTTTTACCGATAAATTTAACATATATTTAATTTTCATATAAAACCTTTATGATTATTCCGATACCTACTATATCGTACAATTTCTAAGATAGTACAACTTTATATATGATTAATATAAATTATTAAATCAACTCATCAATTAATGAGATCCCTGCTACCCCTGTAAAACCTTTTGACAACACACTATCGTAGTGATCTAAAGTAACACCACCTAACGCATAAACTTTTTTATCGCCGTTTATAGATATATCACCTAACGGTTTTACACCATCATATTTTGATTTATAAAGCGGACTTAAAGTAAAATAATCAGCATCTAATTTATCTATCTCACATAGCGTATGTGCTGAATATCCAACTATTAAATTAGTAAAAACTTTTTTGATAATATCAACATCAACACTCGAACTATTTAGATGTACACCCTCGAAATTTAATATCGTTGCCGTAGTAGCGTTTTCTGATAAAATTAATTTACTACTAAAAACTTTATCTCTCAATTTTTTAGCTCTATTAAATATTTCAACTTTATCGACACCTCTAATTCGATACCAGATGTAGCTACATTTTCCATCGATTTTCTCTGCTATATCAAGATAGTTGTCCATATATACACTATGATCTAACACTGTAATAATATTCATTATTAAACTATACAAAAAATAAATTGCAATATCTATAGTAAATTTATATACTCTATTGATAGGTGATAGGAGATTAGAGATGAAACTTCGTAGTTTATTGTTAATTATAGGATTATTCTTATTTATATTCTCAACAACTGCAATACATGCAAATGAAAAAGATGATGATAAATGGATACTTAATATAGGTGGAAGTTATTTCAAAGTTCTATACCAATCAGAAGTTAATTTGATTAATGAAGAGATCAATACTATATTGAAAATGTATAACGTAATGGAGATTATTGAAGATAACGGTATAACCGATCAAGTAACGCAAAGCATTAACTCTATAAGTAAAAGTACATTTTTAACGTTGGAAAAAGTGTTGATCTATATGCGTGCAAATATCCCACTAGACGGAGATCTATCATCGCTACTTGATTCTAAATATATAAGACATAGTAAACCTTTCGATAGAGCTGATACTTGTACAGTGATAAATAATATCTATAAGTTGAAATCAGAAGCTGGAATATTAACTGATAGTAGATCTAAATTTTTAGCTAAAAACTCTGTTATTTGTAATGAGTTCGATATACAGATAAATGAGTTGACATTTCAGTATACTAAAGAATGGATTAGAAAAATGCCAGCAAGTAAACGATTAGCAGATCGTAAGGTTAAACTTTTAGAACTTTTAAATAATGTGTATCTATACATCGCAACAGTGTATTCTGAGGGGCTTCAAAATGCAACTCAATCACAGATGTATATATTGGAGAATAAAAGGAAAGCTCTACTTGATAAAATTATCGAGGATAGATTTAAACGACTTGATAAAGCAGAAAAGAATTTAAACAGATATAGATAATTTATTCAAGTGTAAAAACAGTAATTTTAGATAACTTAGTCGGCTATAAAACAAATATAATTATAAAGAAAAAAGGGCCCCGCTTAGGGCGTTAAGCAGGGGCCATGTTACTTTGTCGGAGAACAATGAAGGACTTTAAATACCCAAATTAATGGGTAGTCAAACCTATGTGTCGACTCTTTTAATTTATAAATTTAAAATGGTGCTATAATATCAAGAAACGATGCAAGCCAACCTTTTTTCGTCGCTTGAGTTGTTGTGCCTGCACCTGAATAAGTTATCTGTGCATCTGCTATTACTGAAGATACCACCGTGTTTCTCGCATCAATATCTTTCTGTCTTATAATGCCTCGTAGAGTTATTGTTTGTTTATCTCTATCGATAATTATCTCTCTGTTACCTTCAATAACTAAATTTCCTGAAGGCATAATATCTATTATTCTTGCAGCTAAAGTAGCCTGTACAGTATCTGATTTACTAATCGATCCTGAACCAGTATACGAGTTTTCTGTTGAAGCTCCAATAGTTGGACTCAATGCACTACCTGAACCTATGAAATCATTTACGCCATTAAGTGGTAAACCTAACATCGCTGTTACACCAGTGCTGTAATCTGATGACTTAGAGTTAGATGCTGATGAACTGTTAGATGCTGAAGCTGATTCAACTATATTAACAATAACAATATCTCCGATCTTTCTTGCTTTATAATCAAGGAACATCGTTCCTGATGAACCAACGTCCGACCATAAAGAAGGGTTAGGTCTCGATCTTGCCTCTTCTTGTCTTTTGTACGCCTCTATCTCTGATTTATACCCAGCTGATGGAACTGTCGTTGGGATATATTCTCCCTTAGTAGCACAACCTACAGCCACTGCTATTGTGAAAGTTAACGCAATTATTTTTAAATACATTTTTAATGTCCTCATATTTTAAACTACAAACAAAACTTAACTTAATATTATAACTTACAAATATTAATAAGATGCTTTAGCAACTCCGTTGCCGATATACACTGCAGAGATAATTTTATCCGTATCCTTACTTTTAACCAAAATACCTTTTCCAACAAACGCATGCTCTTGTAATACACCTGTCGTTTCTAAAACTATATAGCCACTAGATAAAATAAGTTTCACTTGTTCACCTTTTCTTGCAGAAGGTTTTTGACTAACTAGTTCAGATGAGATAACTCTACCTTTAGGAATAGTTCGTACTGCAATAAGTTCCGATGCGTTAGTTATCAATCTTCCTCTAAGGGTTGTGATATCTATATCATCTAAGAGAACTTTTCCACTTATATCCTCATCTTTAGCTATCTTATCTGAGGCAACATAACCTTTCTTAAAAGCACGGACATGGACGTATGATGAAACTTTTTTATTGTTGTTCTCTATCTCTACAAATGTTGAACCAAATTTACTTGTATCAACAGTTACTTTAAAATCACCAGTTGATGCAGATATAATATCTCTAGGAATATTAACATTTGTAACCTCAACACGAATATCTGGATATGTTGCTTTAAAACTATCTATCACAGCATTGTATATCTGTTCATATGATACGTTCTCACCAGTTCTGGTAACTTTTACATCATTTAAAACAGTAGCCTTAATGCCTTCCTCTTTTAGATATGATGTTATAACCTCTTTACTGTAATATCTGCTTTCCCCTGCTTTAAAACCACAAGTAACCGCTTTATGTACAATATAATCTGCTGTTAATTCATCTAAGTAAACACACTCTTCATCTATTTTCACTTCTTTCGCTGCATAAAGGTTCGTTGCAACAAGAAACATCAGTAATATGTAAATTATTCTCATATAAAAACCCTCCTAACTGCTAGTTGATAAAAGTATCAACTAGGCGTAATCACTCTTACTAAGAACTTCTAATTAATTATCTTTTTAATGCTGCAACAGTTTGAAGCATTTCATCAGATGTCTGTACCGCTTTAGAAGACATTTCATAAGCACGTTGTCCAGTAATCATATTAACCATCTCATCAACCATCACAACGTTACTTGTCTCAAGGAAGCTTTGACGTAATGTACCAAACCCATCTTCTCCAGGGACAGATGTTTGTGGATCACCAGATGCTCCTGTTGGAAAATATAAATTTTCACCTAAAGAATTTAACCCAGCTGGATTAATAAAACGTGCAGTTTCTATCTGTCCAAGCTCTGTTTCGACTATATCTCCCGGTAAACTCACAGCGAAAATACCATCTTTAGATACAGATAAACGTAAAGCGTTCTCAGGGATATTTATGTTAGGTGATAAAAGATATCCTTCTGGAGTTGTTAGATCTCCATTTGCATCAATCTTAAAAGATCCTGCTCTTGTATACGCTGTTTCGCCATCAGGTAAGATTACTTGAAAATATCCATCACCTTGAATCATAACATCAAGTTCGTTATAAGTTTGCTGAGGGCTACCTTGCATATGTATCTTCTCAATAGCCACAACCGCAGATCCCATACCTATCTGAATACTTGTTGGAGATGTGATACCCGCAGCAGTGATCGCTCCTGCTGGTTTTAGATCTTGATATAACAAATCTTGAAAAAGTATTCTACCCTTCTTAAAACCTGAGGTATTAACGTTTGCTAAGTTATTTGCTACATTATCTATATTTAATTGTTGTGCGTACATTCCTGTTGCTGCTGTCCATATCGAACGAACCATAATCAATCTCCTTAATCAATCTTTACTTGAGTCTAATTCAGATATTTCATTAAATGATTTAGACGGTATCTAACTCTTTATACTAATCACTAACCCATGGTTGCTATTTTGTTAGCTGAAGTAGCAAGTATCTCATCATGAGTTTGAACTACCTTTGCGTATATCTCATATCCTCTTGAGGCATCGATCATTCTTACCATTTCGCTTATAGGATTAACATTTGAATCCTCTAAGAACCCTTGATACATCTGTGGAGATGTAGCAGGTGTTGGTTCAATATCTACTGCTGCAAAAAGATTTCTACCAACCTTTTGAAGATACGATAAATCATCAAACTCTGATAATCCTAAAGAGTTAATAATTACTTCATCAGAGTAAATATTCCCCTCTCTATCAGTAGAGATATATGTTCCATCAGGAATATTAATAGGAGCTCCATCCTCTAGGTTTGACATAACTGGATACCCCTCTCTAGTAACAAGATCACCGTTTTCATTAATGGTGAAATCACCAGCTCTTGTATAGCGTATACCCCATGGAGTATCTATTGAGAAAAAAGCGTTCTCTTTAACAAGCGCTAAATCAAAAACATTACCAGTTTGTTTTAGTTCACCATTTTCATGATTAGTATAGATATCGTCAAGTATCACAGCTGTATTGATAGACTTATTATAAAGAGTGTTTCTTATCCATGTTTGTGGAAGCCTCTCCTCATTAGGTCTAAAAACAGAGAAAATAGCTTGTTCTTTCTTAAAACCAGTCGTGTTAACATTTGCTAGATTATTAGATATAACATCTAATCTTGTTTGTTGCATCAGCATACCACTCGTTGCTGTATATAATCCGTTTAGCATATTATCTACCTCTTCCTGAAACTTCACCAAATGCGACAGGTATCGCTTTTTGAAAAGTTTCTTCCATAGCTATAATAGTTAGTTCTTGAACCGGTTTAGCGTGTTTTGCTGGATAATAATAAAAATTCTTATCAGATTTTGACACCACTTGAATAGTGGAGAAAAATATTGGTTGTTCGTTAACTTCCATAATCGTAATCTGTATTGTAGAGTAATTTTTTCCGTAGTTAGAGTTGAATGACTCTCTTATATCTGTTCTCAAAATATAATCTGCCATCGCTAGATCTTTTACAGGTTCTGCAAAGTTGTTAATTCTAAAATACCCCTCAACCATATTACTATAATATGTATCATACTCTTTTTTTTCTGGAGTTGTGATAGATGATGGTAGTATATAAATCTTCGATCCCTCAGGCAAGATTTCGTATGGATTAATTGACATTATTCCAACTTGTGCCCTTGTTTTATCGATCAGTAATGATGAAAAACTTGTTTCAATCTCAGTAATAATAAGTAGTGGATAAAAACCTGTTTGAACAAATTTCAACGGGTTTAAAACATTTACAGCACCCATCCAAGTTGTACAACCAGTCGTAAATAACTGCACTATCATCATTACTGATATTAATATAAAATTCGCCCTTTTCATAATAATATCCTCATAAATTATTCTGCTTGCAACCTATAAAGCAACTACCGTGCCAAAATATCATTATATTAGATATTATAATTTAAAATAACTCTAAACTTCTTATAACTTTCTAAATAATTTATTATGAAATTATCAATATAGCTATCTAAGTCAATTAATTTATCTTGAAAATATCGCCTATTTAATAGCATATCCTAACTCTATCTTGTCAATAAGCGATAAGTGCTACACCTCCTCAACAGTTAGCAAGCGTTAAAACTTCTCTATCTATAATCAGTAGTAAGCTGTAACGTTAATTCTTCTGCTGAAATCTCTTTACAACCAGATGTGTTTTGCCCACTCCATAATGGTGAAAAATCATCACTACCTAGCTTTTCAGAATATGCTCGTAACTGTCCTATTTCGATCGCTGCGTATGGAAAATTTGGTGCTAATGAATGTATATACCCAAGCTCCTTCATAACACGATTAACAATACCTCTTGCTGGTCTACCTGTGAATAAATTAGTAATAGCTGTATGTTGTGATTTAATATTTTTCAGTGCTAGACGGTGCAGTTGTGATGTTTTCGCTTCAGAACATAACATATAAGTAGTTCCTATCTGTACTGCATCAGCACCAAGCAATAAAGCTGCTTGAATACTGTAGTTATCGCTGATACCACCTGTTGCAATAACAGGTACTTTTACTTTATTTACAATTTGTGGAAGTAAAGCCGATAGCCCTATCTGAGTAGTTATATCTTCTGATAGAAACATACCTCTATGTCCTCCTGCCTCCAAGCCTTGAGCAATTATCCCATCAATACCTTTAGACTCAAGCCATAATGCTTCATCAACCGTTGTTGCAGACGACACAATTTTAGATCCCCAGCCTTTGACACGACTAAGCAATTCTTTATCTGGAAGTCCGTAATGGAAACTTATAAATTGAGGCTTAAATGGTTCAATAGAATCTGCAATATCATGATTGAATGGTACTCGTTTAGCACCATCTGGTATACTTTCACACTTGATACCAAATTCCGTAAAATATGGTTCTAATAATGTTTGCCATTTTAAGTGATGTTCTTTATCGTAATTAAAATGAGTATGGCAGAAAAAATTAAGATTAAACGGGTTATCTGTCGCTTCTTTAATTAGCTTAATTTCTTTTACAATGTCATCAATACTCAACATACCACAAGCTAGAGATCCTAAACCTCCTGACTTGCAGACCGCAATCGCTAAAGCGTTATCTTGAATACCTGCCATTGGTGATTGAATGATAGATAGTTTTGTATCAAATAAGTTTTTATACATAGCCTCTCCTAACTTGTTCAAGTTTTGAGGATATAAAGCAATTAGAATACCTTAAAACTATTACGATACCTTTTATAACAATAAAATAAATTTGATTTGTACGATCTTAATTGTGAAAAACAACAAAATAATAAAAAACCTCTACATCGTAAATGATGTAGAGGTTTATGTAATATATTACTCTATAAGTTTAACTGATATATAAAATCTTATATAATACTTGCCTTTTTATAATTATAGTTACTAAATTATCTCTCTGAAATTACTATCAAAATAATGAACTGTTAAAAATATATAACTGTATAAACTCCTGCAAAAAAATCTGAACCTACATATCTCTGATACTGATCTGCTGTCTGCTCATAGTATGCTATCTCTGGGATAACATAAAAGTTTTCACTGACTGCAATAGGAAGGTTTATATATGCTGAAAACTGTATCGGTCCACCGTTTAATGTGATACTCTCATGGCTTGAGGTTGTATATCCTCCTCCGAACGTTAGCTCTAAGATATCTATTATTCTAACACCCATAGAGGCTGCAATACCTAACGTACCAACATATGTAAAGTTTGTGCTTGATTTAAGATACATCGGTAGATAATCCTCTGTATCCCAGTTTTTATCTGCCATACCACCCCATATAGCTAAGTTTGTACCCATGAATACGTTCATAGATAAATATACTCTACCAAAATCATACATCACACCAGCACCTAAATAAAATGATTGTAGATAAGTACTCTCATACTGATCCCAACTAATTGACTGCTTTATCTTCATGTTATATCCAGCGTAACCTGCATATATTTTATAGATAAAATCATCACGTTCATATCTATACGCTAACTCGAACCTAGGTATATAGTTTGTTAGTTGAAAAATAGATGGTGAATAACTATCCATATTAAATTCAGGATCATCAGCCCAAATAATTGCGAAACTAAGATTTTTCCATGTTAATCTAATTTGTGGTAGACGTTGCTCAATTAATGTTCCATATCTCCATAACGCATTGTAATCCTCTGAATATTGTGCAAAATACTCTGAATAACCTGCAAGCGTCCAATCTTTACCAACGGTTAAAGATAGATCATCTAAAAAGTTATACGTAACAAAGTAACGCTTAAATAAATCTGCTGAGTCTGCTGGTTGTAGCTCTAATACGCCTGATAATTTTTCATAACTAAACTCTGTACCGAATAATGTCTCTGTCTCTACTAGGTGAAGTGAAAACCTATCCGTATCTTGAAACCCTGAATTAACATCTTTATTATGTTTATAGAAAAAACTCATATCTATCTGTCCATAAAATGATATATCAAACCTTTGTTTAGGTGAAACATCTGCGTAAACAGTTGTTAAGAACGTAAACATATATATAGTAATTATAAGTAATAATCTCATGATATCTCCCAAAGATATTGGTATACTAATTTATTTTAGCTCTAAAATAAACACCACCATAAAACTCTGCACCTGAATATACTCCACTACTGTTAAGTGGCTGTTCTACAACTGATATTTCAGGAATAATCTCAAAATATTGAGTAACCGTTATCGGCATATTTATAAATGCTGAGTATTGTGATGATGGCTTACCACTCTCAAAAAGCGTTCTTGTTGATACCGTATAACCACCACCTATATGTGCTTTAAGTAGAGAGTTAAACTCAAACCCTAAAGCTAATGCACCCGATATTGTAAGTATAGAATCAAACTCTCTCTCTCTTCTATCATACACAGGCTCTGTGTCTGTAAAATTACGATTGATATCGTATAATCCACCCCAAATAGATATATTTTGTCCTGCAAATAATGATCCTGCAATATACACTAATCCGAAATCGTACATTCCACCGATACCTAAATGATATGAGTCTATATTTCTACTATTGTAAAACTCCGAATCAGGTGCTGGATAAAATCTAAACTGATAGTTAGAGTAACCACCGTAAACTTTAAAATCATAATTATCTGATTGTAAAAAATATGATGCTTCAAATCTCGGTAAGAACTGAGTCTCTTGAAATAGTTCTGGTGGGAAACCTCCGAAACTTACATTTGGTTCTCCTGCCATTATCACTGCAAAAGTTAAACCTTTCCATGATACACTTGCAAGTGATGCTCTGATCTCAGCTATTGTTCCAAAACCCATCAACTGATTAGCGTTCATAGCATATTGTGGAAAATGTTCAGAATATCTACTAGGAGTATAATCTTTACCTAACTTTAATGATAAATCATCTGTAAAATTGTAACTTACAAAATATCTTCTAAACACATCTTCAAAACTATCTGATGGATGTAACTCTAAAAGTGCAGATATTTTTAAATAATTAAATTTAACACCGAAAAGAGTGTCCTCTGTATTTATACCTATATCAAATGAGTCTATCGGTGCTTTACCTGTAATCGCTCTATTTTTATGAGTATAAAACGCTGAAACATCTACATTTCCATAAAAAAGTATATTCGTTTTACTAACCTCTGCTCCTTGTACATTTACCTTAGAGTATCTAGGTTCTATCTCTTCTATATTTGTATCGCTAGACTCTATCTCTTGAGCGTTTGCATTAGTAGATGTGTGTATAAAAAATAACGACATAATTATCGTAATTAAACTAACTCTTCTAATTAAAAAACATAACATACGTATCCCTCCTACCTGTTGATTTCCTATCTCTGAAAGACGCTTACTGTACCATATCTAGTAATAAGTTTCAATATCAATAAGGTATAAAGAATTATCTATTGAGATTAGGTAGACAAACCTTAAGTAATGGTATAAAATCAATGTCGTATATATATTAACATGAGGTAGGCTTCAATTGAAATTAGAGCATAGAATTGCTGCTAGATATCTAAAGAGTAGAAATAGAAATTCACTTCTATCGTTTCTATCTATCATATCTATTGTGGGCATAGTTTTAGGAGTAGCAACATTAATTGTAGTAATATCTGTCCTAACTGGATTTACAAATAATCTAAAAGAGAAACTGCTAGGTACAAGCTCTGATATGCTTATAACTAGGTTCGATAGTCTGCCTATTGAAAATTATGAGAAAGTTATTACCGATGTTGAAAATTATAAAGGTATAGAAAAAGTTACACCGTTTATTATGATGCAAGGACTCCTATCATCAAACAATAATGTTACTGGCGCAATCGTCAAAGGTATAGATCCTGAACGTGAGGCTGAAGTATCTCAACTAGGGACTTTTATGATCGACTCAACATTAGACGTTTTAAGCGATAATATAAACAATGTCCCAACCATAATTCTAGGTATAGATCTTGCAAAAACTTTAGATGTTATAATAGGTGATGAACTAAGTTTAATATCTCCTAGTTCTGCAAAAAGAGGACCGTTCGGTTTAACATCTAAAATGAAAAAGTTTATCGTAGTCGGTGTGTTCGATACAGGATTAGGTGAGTATAATTCTGGGTTCGCTTATACCAACATCAACTCACTTATGACTTTTAATAAAATGGGAAATACCGTAACAGGTTTATCTGTTAAAGCAACGAAGGGATACGATATTAATAAACTAGCGTTAGAAGTTGGTTCTGGACTTGGATATCCTTACTGGGTAAGAGATTGGATATCTATGAATAAATCGTTATTCTCTGCACTTGAACTTGAAAAATATGCGATGTTTATCGTGCTTGCACTGATAATCGTTGTTGCATCATTTAATATAGTTTCAATGATAGCTATAACAGTTAAAGATAAAAGAAAAGATATTGCAATATTAAAATCGTTCGGTGCATCAACAAAATTTATAAGAAGAATATTTATCTTTCAAGGTGTAGTAGTTGGCGTACTTGGAACAGTTATAGGAAATCTATTAGCGTTAACTATATCAGTTATATTAAAATATTCTAACTTAATACAGATACCTAAAAATGTATATTTCTCAGATACTATACCTATTGAGATAGATTTTATTGTCTATATTATAGTTACCATCGCAGCATTTTTGATAACTTTAGTTGCATCTATTTTTCCATCACATATGGCTGCGAAAATAGGTGTAACAGAATCGCTTAGAAAAAATTAATAAGGATTTAAAATGGCTTTTTTAGAGATACAAAATATCTGTAAAGATTTTACTGTTGGTAGCACAAAATTAACTGTGCTAGATAATATAAATATCTCCTTTACAAAAGGAGAGATCGTTGCACTTTGTGGACCATCAGGTGCTGGAAAATCTACCCTTATGAATATCATAGGTGGACTTGATAAACCTACATCTGGAGAGATTATCTATAACGGTGAGAATATCATATCTAACTCTGAAACTGAACTAGATATCTATCGTGGTAAAGAGGTTGGTTTTGTATTTCAAAACTCATACCTATTAGATGATTTCACAGCGTTAGAAAATGTTATGATGCCTTATCAATTATCGTTTAATGATGATATCAAAACAGCTAAAGAGTACGCTCTTAAACTGCTTGAAGATTTTAAGCTTATAGATAGAAAAGATCATTATCCTAAAGAGTTATCAGGTGGAGAACAACAACGTATAGCTGTTGCAAGAGCTATAATAAATTCACCTAATATTATCTTAGCCGATGAGCCTACAGGAAACCTTGATAGAACCAACTCTGATTATTTAATAGAACTTCTACAAACTCTTGCAACTGAAAAAAATATTACAGTTATTGTTGTAACACACGATGAATTAATTGCAAACAAATTAGATAGAATAATAAAATTAGAGAAAAAATAATATGAGCATGTTTTATATTTTTGACATAATAGGAACGTTCGCCTTCGCTATATCTGGTGCACTTATGGGTGCTAAAAAAGAGATGGATCTATACGGTTTATTTATCTTAGGTTTAGTTACAGGAGTCGGTGGAGGTACTTTAAGAGATGTACTATTTGGAAGAACTCCTCCTTTTATATTTAACGATATAACGTATATTGTATCTGTTATTTTAGCTGTCTTAGTAGTTTTCTTCTTTCACAGTAAAGTATCTAAAGGAACAAAATTGTTAAATATATTTGATGCTATAGGACTTGGTGTATTTACATGTATCGGTGCGATAATAGCGTTGAATGAAAATATTGTATGGTACGGAGTTATTTTATCTGCTGTTATGACATCAACTGTTGGTGGAATGATAAGAGATACTTTAGCTGGAGAAGTCCCATTTGTATTACAGAAAGAGGTGTACGCTTCAGCATCAATATTTGGAGCAATTATATTTTTAATTTTAAATAAAGTTAATGTACCGATCGATATTAATATATTTTTAGTATCTGTGATTGTTACAGTTCTACGTCTCTTATCTGTACATAAAAATTGGAGCTTACCAAGAAATATCATTAAAGATCAATAGCTGTTTAATATATTTGTAACAAGTAATAGTTCTGATATAATAGTAGTGAGAAAAAAAATCTCAAACTTAATAAAAAATAATGAGTGCTAGATGAAAAAAATAGGTATTATCGGTGGTAGTGGATTTAATCAGATAGAGGGTATTGAACGTCTTGAAAATATAGAAGTTAGTACAGATCACGGTACTCCATCTGCATCTGTGCAACGCTACAAAATAGAAGATCTTGAAATATATCTTCTTAAACGCCATGGAATGAACCACACTATCGCACCACATAAAATAAATTATAGAGCAAATATCGAGGCGTTCTCTAATCTTGGTATAGATAAGATTATCGCATTCGCTGCATCAGGTGCAATAAATAAATCTTATAAACTTGGATCACTCGTTCTATCATCTGACGCTATCGATATGACAAAAAATAGAGCAAATACCTTCTTTGATAAAGATATCGTAGCTCACATAGATATGTCTGAACCGTTCTGTACTAACCTTCAAAAAGCATTTCTCAAGTCTGCTAAAGATGCAAATGTTGAAGTAACTGAAAACGGTATAGCTATCTGTACTGAAGGACCTAGAATTGAAACTCCTGCTGAGATTAAATTCTATGAGAAAATCGGTGCTACAACCGTTGGTATGACACTATTTCCTGAACTTGTACTTGCTAGAGAGAAAGGTATTTGTTACATATCTGTAGCGATTATATCTAACTACGCAGCTGGAATAGAACAAAATAAAATCACTGCCGATATGCTAATTGAGAATAGTCGCATATCAAGTGAGAGCATAAATAAGATAACTCTTAACCTCCATAAATATATTGAGTACAGTAAAACTTGTCCGTGCGAAAACTCAATTGAAGGAACTGTTTTAAATGCAAATTAATCTATCACACCCTCTAATTACTGAAAATATATCGCTTAAAAAATTCAACTGCTACAGAGTTGGAGGAAATGCTCGCTATTTTGCAACACCTAAAAGTAATCAAGAATTGAGCAATCTATTAATATTTATAAAGAATAGTGGCATAAAGTACGATATTATATCTGCAGGGACAAATACCATTATTTCTGATGAAAATTACGATGGCTTAATAATCTTACTAAATAGATTAAATAACTTTATCATTAAGAACGGTAACAATATAAAAGTTGGTGCAAGTGTACGATTAAACGATCTTATAAGCTATACGATCGAATCATCTCTTGCTGGACTTGAAAGTCTCGTCGGTGTACCAGGACTTATAGGTGGCGCTGCAATAATGAACGCTGGAGCGTACGGTGTAGAATTTAAAGATGTTACCGTTTCCTTAGATGTTATTGATACCCAAGGAGTATTTTCTAATATTAGTAAGCACGATGTTGGATTTACATATCGGCATACAAAGAATTTAGAAGATAAAATAGTCGTAGCAGCTGAAATAGAACTTCTTAAAACAGATAAGTTAGAGCTATTAAAGAAACGAAGTGAAATTCTGAAAACTAGAGCAAAAAAACAACCTTTAGATAAACCATCTTGTGGATCTGTATTTAAAAGACCTAAAGATGGATACGCTGGAGACTTAATTGAAAGAGCTGGATTAAAAGGATTTAGATATAAATCTGTTATGGTATCGGATAAACACTCTAATTTTATAGTAGGATGTGAAAAAGATATCAAGGCAAATGATCTATATCATTTGATTGCTTATATTATTAATGAAGTTCAAGAAAAATTCTCTATTACATTAGAACCAGAAGTTAAGTTTATTGGATTTAATAGTTATTAATATCCTTACTATTTAAAGTAATAGTAAACCTTGTTATTTTTTCTATGATACATTATAATGTATTATATATGTAGGTGTTAAAATGTGTATACTAAATTGTATTAAGCGACTATCTCTATTGATAGCGATAATTACTCTTGCTGGGTGTGGCGAAAACCTTTTCTCTCTAACAAATAAAACATTGTTAGATCAGATGACGACTGATCTTGCATATATTCAAGATAACTGTGCACTAGTTATTAAAAATTTAGAAGAGAAACAACTTACATTAGATCTATCTGTTGAAGAAAAGTATCAATATGTATCATCACTACTCTCTTGTAGCGGTTTCGATGTGCGTGCTAGCTTAGCTATAGCGCTTGGACCTGATAATGCACCTGATGAAGAAAAAGATGATCCTCTTGATGTTATGTACTCTTTCATAAATAAAGATACTTTTACTCTTGACATAATAAACGATCTTACAGATACGTATAGTAAAGCATTATTGCAGTGTACTGGTAGAATGAATAATAATTTAAGAATAATATGTACCTTAATTGGTGGTGCATCAAATACAGTAGCTGTAACAAAAGAACTTTTATTTATATTTGCTAGACCGTCTATTCCTGCAAATCAAAGTGAATTAAAAGCAATTTTAATTGATATCGCTGGTAGTAGTAGTGTTGCTAGTGCTTATCTTATTGAAAAAACAGAGGCTATATATCCTTCTATGTTTATCGAAGATCCTGACTTTGAATCAAGACTAGTTCGTTCATCAAATGCAATTCAAATAGGATTAAGCACTCTTGAATCATTAGTAGGAAACTCAAGTGGTACAGGAAACAACCTTCTTATAGGGATGCTAGATACTATTTCAGATACAATTCTTAATCCAGGTGGATTAGGAATGGCTAGAGTTATGTCTATTATCCTACTTGAGATGTTAGACCTATAAAAATTACACTTTAAGATATTTATTTGGGGATGGTTTTGAAAAAAATTAAGTATATCTTTCTTTTCACATTCTTTTTAACTTGTTCCCATGGATTATACTCTAATGCGTTTGGACAAGCAAGAATAGCTCTTGATAATGAATTGTTATCAATAGTTAGATCTGTTGAAGCATTAGGAATGGGTGGAGCTTATTACTCAAAAAGTAATAATAAATATGCTGCCTTCTATAACCCAGCAGGTGTAGCTAGAGTTAAGAAAAATAGCATAGAGTATCTACCAATAACTCTTGGAGTGGATAGTGATGCCCTTAGCTCACTCAATAGTGTATCTAACATCATTGACGCTGCTGGAGGAGATACATCTGATCCACAAGTTATAGATTCTTCTATTAACTCAATATTAGATGTATTTATGGGTAATTTTGTTACAATAGGACCTATAAGTTTTTTCCCAGCATACACAATAAAAGGACTTAGTATAGGACTTTTTTCTACCACTACCCTTAAAGCTATAGCGTTTAACCCTGCTGTAACTGAATTACAAGCAGTAGCAAGATCTGATAACGGCTTAACAGCAACATTCGGTTATAACTTTCTTAGAAATGACGCACTATCTTTTGGAGTCTCTTTTAAAGCATTACTTAGAGCACAAGTAGATCAAACATATACTGTATTTGATTTAACAGATATTATCGTAAACCAAAAACAGATATTCGGTGATATTATCGATGATCTTTTCGAAAATGGATTAGCTTTTGGTGCATTCGCTTCAGTAGGTATAATCTACGATCTACCGTTCCTTAGATCTGAAATAGCACCACGTATCGCTGTATCTCTTAACGATGTTGGATATCTCTTTAGATTAAATGAAAGTAATGTCGATGCTATTAATCCATCAATGAACGTCGCTTTAGGTATATCACCTAGCTATTACAATACAATCAAATCAGATATAATGATCGATTTTACCGATCTATTTTTTCTAAATTCAAACGATACATCTATATTAAAAAGAATAAATATCGGTGCTGAAGTAATCTTCATAGATACCTACGCATTGAGAGTTGGAATTCATCAAGGCTACCCTACAGCTGGAGCTGGATTAAATTTTAAATATTTTAGTCTGAACTACGCCTTTTATACAGAAGAGCTAGGATATGAAGTAGGCGAGTATAGAGATTTTAGACACATTATCGAAATCAATTTTAAATTATAATTATTAAGGTGTAGCTGTAATGATCATTTACTTAAGAATAATATTTTTCATACTTATTATACCATTCATGACATTTGCATGTGCAATGAAAAATGAAGCTGTGTCTGAAAAAAATATAGATACTCAACTTGGAGGGATCGATGTTCAAGATACCTTCACTCCATCTAAAAGCACAATTAGTATCACTCCTGAAAACTTTGAGAGAGATATACCTGAATCAACGATAACTTTATCATCGTTAACAATATTTGAGTACGGATACGACTCTATATATTACGGTAGTGGACTTATAGATTTTGCAACTGATGATAATGTGATTGTACTGTTATCTGAAGATCAACTTGTATCGAACGTTAAAACTTGTCAATCTATGCCACTGAACTATATTTTCAATAAAATATATCCTTATAAATCTTTTATTGTTGCCTACAACTATTCAACTATTGAAGTGTACTCTTTAAAAGAGTGTGGAAAACTTGCATCATATTCAAGAGCGTTGAACGGAGATATTAAAGTCGTGGACGATGTGTTAATAGAGTATGAAAGTAGCCGTGTTGTGCTTAGAGAGTTATTAACTGGCAAACAGATATCTACTGTTGAAACAGATCTTCAAATTGCAACGGCTGGTGAATATAACGGGAAAATTTCACTTATTCATAAAAATGGATTTATTACATATTACGATAAAAAAATTAAATCATTTCTTCTAGATACAACAATTAATCTAAATTTTGCTCATATAAATTATATCGATTCATCGTTTTATGGAGTTACTAATAACGGTTCTTTTTTTACTGTTATAGACGATAAAACAACTAATTATGAAGAAAAAAACTGTTACATATCATCAGGATCTGTAGCTGCAATATGTAGTACAAAGTTGATCTACGATGGACAAGTATACGAAAATGTACCTAACATGGGTAAATTTATAGCTGGTAAAGGGATATTTATTACATTCAATCCACCAGATTTTCAGATGTATAAATTAATTCAAGCGTATCAGAAAAAAGTACAGTTTGATTACTCTCTACCTACTCTATGTAGCACTCCAAATAATGTTATATACTTTAAAAACTTCTCTGGGAAAAACAGAAAAGTAGAGAATAAAGTTGAGTCAGCTACATCTAATATCCCTAGAAGCTGTAAACCGAAGGCGAAGTTATATATTGAAAACGGTACTTTTATCTGTGGAGATAAAGATTGTGGGACTTTTTCTGAAAGGATCGTTATAGATGAAGAAACTTCACGCTATAAACGTTTAGAAGCGAATAAGATCTTTTACTACTATAATAAATAGATCGTAAGTAATAAGTACTTGATACAATATACTAGATTTATAGAAGTGAGTAATAGTATAGCAGTTATTAAATCGTATGTGGTAAATGCTTTAAAAGACATGTAAGTATAAAATTTACAAGATATGTCTCCACTTAAAAAATATAATATTAGATATGACTGAGTAAATTAATTTTTATTGCTGTGTTACTTATATTTCATTGACTTTGTTACCTTTATACCATAAAACTATTTCTATAAATGTTATCCCGTAAAATATTTACTGTGATTTAGCTTGGAAAGTTTAATCTTCTAAGGCTATATATATATGTATGATAGAGGAGGCTTAAATGTTTTACTATTTAAGTGCAGATATAATTAATTCTTGTGGCTGGATCGGTGGAAATCCTCCTAAATGGTTCGATGGTAGTGATGTAATTGATAATAATAAATTTGTGTTTTATGCTACATTCATGCTTCCAAACGAAGATCAAATGTTATCTATATTCATTAATAAAGAATTTGATGAGTTAATAGATAATAATATCTATCCTAATTGTTCAATAAAAGTTTATAAACATAACGTTTCAGAAGAAAGTTGTATCAAAAATTCTCATCCAGCTATTAGTAAGAGATGGATAACTAATCCTACTCTTGAGCCTCGTGAAGATACTCCATTTTTATTTATAGGGACAACTCCAGATTTAATTCAAGATGAAGATTATTATTATACCGATTTAGAGAAAGATGGTTATTCATTTTGGGGACAAATAGATGAAGATGGATATCTATCTGATGATATGATTTGTGGTAACTCCCCTTTTGCTTTTGGTGCTTTATATTTATATAAAAAAGAAAATGAAATTATCGCTGGATTTTGGCAATTCAGTTGATAAAATATTCATTTTCAGCATAAGTAATTATAAAATATAAACTCCTAATAATAATTTCATATCACTCATTTTACCTACCAATATATACATATAGTTAGAGAAGATAACAGCAGTATAAAATTATAACTCTCTTACAAATAAATCAACTACTAAGATTTACTATGTATTACAAAGAATAGTTAATATCATATAATTGAAACAAAAACCTCTCACTATTAGTAAGTTAACTACAATCATTTATCGTTAAGTATGAGACATAACGCTTAATAAAAGAATTAATATCTGTTAATAGAATATTGTTTTGAGAATAATTTCAATATAAATTCAATAAGATTTTCTTATGAATAAACGAGCTGTTAATTAAGAGTAGATAATTGTTGAAAAATGGTTAATAATAATTAAAATTCAATATTTATTTTTATTTTATATTCAAAAAACTGAAATAACCTTTATTTATCAATAGGTTAATATGTCAACCCTAAGTTATGAAGAAAATATCCACTTGACAAGCAATTGTGTATAAAATGTGGAAAACATTCATTTATCGTGATAAATATCTATTATAATTACACAATTTTCATATAAATGAAAATATAATAATAAACTTAATTTTAATAGGATAATAGATATCGATTATAAAGTGCAATAAACTGTTTGTTCTAGATGATAAAATATGCTTTAAGTAGAGATTATCAACAATAAATCAACTTATTAGACAAAAAGTTGAAAGTTATAGAATGCCGTAGATTAAATTATGAATTGTGTTTTTGTTAGAAATTATAAATAAAATCTTAAATTAGATTATAAAATACAAACCTGTTAACTTTATCTAGCTATATAAACTATATCAATCTTAATAGCTAAGCAACAATACAAACCTGTTAACTTTACCTAACTATACAAACATATCTGTATTAATAGCTAATCAAAAATGCAAACCTGTTAACTTTGCCTAACTATACAAACATATCTGTACTAATAGCTAAGCAACAATACAAACCTGTTAACTTTATCTAGCTATACAAACTATATCAATCTTAATAGCTAATCAACAATACAAACCTGTTAACTTTATCTAGCCATACAAACTATATCCGTACTAATAACTATTCAACCGACTCTACTGATCTCTTTATTACTTTGTTTTGATAACCGTTTCATGTCCTGTGAAAGCACGAGTACGCGGATTAATATTCTTTGCCATTCGTCCACCTAGATAGTTCACAGCCATAGAGTACCCTAAACTATTGTTATATCTCATAATAACACATAGATTATCGAACGCTACATAATATTCATACTTATCATTACCTATACCAACTTTAAGTAGTTTACCTTTCAAGTTATTATGAATTGGAGTGCTTTTAGAAAAAATCACACCTGCATTTTTCAGTTTGTTAACAGAATATTTTTTACCGCTCTTACAAGCAGAACGACTAATATATTTACTATAACTTTTGCTCTTTGCACTATTAACTGTTACTTTTTCAATAATCGGTTGTCCTTTCTTCCAGCCGTATGATGATAAGTAGTTAGCTGTTGAAAATATCGCATCTTTATGATTATTGATAATATCTATATATCCATCATGATCACCATCAATACCGTATCTATCAATATTGCTCGGCATAAATTGAGGTATGCCTAATGCACCTGCGTATGAACTTCTAAAAAGTGTTGGATCTTGATTGAGTTTCTTCGATAGTACTAGAAATGCTTCTAACTCTTTTTTAAAATAACTAGCTCTTCTAGTCTCTATAAAAGATAGTGCATACAAAGCTTCTAATGCGTTATATCTCATTCTTACAGTGCCGTAGTTTGTCTCTATCCCTAAAATACTAACGACTATATACGATGGTACACCAAATCTTTTCTCAGCTGCGATTAGAGAGTCTTTATTCCTCTTAAAATACTCTACACCTTGGCTAGTTCTTCGATCGTTAACCATGTTATCTCTGTAGGCATACCAGTTAAATCTTCCTCTAGGAATAGCTCTTATTGATGCGTTTCCAGCCTTTTCTACTCTTTCAATTGATACATCTGCGAAAATATCTGTAAGATATTCTTTATCAAATCCATGCTTATTGTGCATCTCATCGATAAATACATGGAGTTGATATAATTCACTTTGCACTTCATCTTTCTTCCCCTCATTCGGTTTAGTCGGATATTTTGTACAATCAGATGTAGCAAATAAAATAAATGTAAGTGTAAGTAATAATACTATTTTTCTAACAATAAACATATAAAGTATTACTATAGAATAATACCTTTGTAAACTAAATATTTTAACAGTACAATGCTTTAGACTTTCTATGTATAAGTAATTGTGCTAATATATGATTAGAAAATAAAATATTTTATGTAACAATACCTATAGAATAAAGAGTTTTTTATACAAATAGTTTTTATTAAAATTAGTAGTGAGGTTTTTATGATAGTTTCTGCATCAATTTTATCATCTGATTTCTCAAAATTAAAGGAAGAAGTTCAAGCCGTGGATCTTGCAGGTGCTGATTGGATTCACCTTG
>CAMRDM010000016.1 GCA_947041225.1 uncultured Deferribacteraceae bacterium
CTGTTATATTCATAATATGTGGAGATGTGAATAGTGCTGTGTTTAGATAGTTTGCAGATAGTATTTGATTTAAAAAAGTTGCAGTTGATCCTTTGCCATTAGTTCCAGCTATATGTATAATTGTTCCTAATTTTTTTTCATCAAAATTTATCAATGATAAAGCTGAGTCAATTCTTTTAAAACCGACGCTCATATTTTTATATTCATCAATATCTTTAAATTTATTTTCAAATTTAGTCAAAATCACTTCTCTATATTTCTGGATATTTCAAGAGGGTATTATAGCTCATATCTATATAAAATAGCAACATCATATATCATATAATATAGATGCGATTATTATGTGTTTGTTAAACTTCAGATGATATTCTGTTGAATAGTTTAACAAAATCTATAATTGATAACTCTTCAGCTCTAACAGAAGGTTTTATATCTAGCTCTTCTAAGATGTTTGTTACATCGATAATAACTCGTAGATTATTTTTAAGTGTTTTACGTTTTTGAGTAAACGCAACATTTATAAATTTAAAGAACTCTTCCTCTTTAGTGCTTTCAAGCAATCTGCTTTTATGTGGAGTAAATTTTAGAACGGTAGATTGTACCTTTGTATTAGGCATAAAATTGTTGCCACCGATATCACGAACTTTAACAATATCGTAGTAGTACGATGCAAAGACAGATAGTGATGAGTACTCTTTACTGTTCGGTTTAGCGTTAATTCTGTTTGCAACCTCTTTTTGAAACATAAATACAACCGATTTAATTCTATCTATATCGTGCGTTATCTGGGTTAAGATACGAACAGATATATTGTATGGTAGATTTCCAACGTAGACGATCTTACTATCTTTATCAAGTAGAGTGCTAAAATCTAATTTAGAGGCATCTTCATTAACTACTTCAAAGTTTGTTTTATCTTCAAATTGACGAATAAGAAAGTATGTAAGATCGGTATCAATCTCAACAGCAGTTAAGTGAGCAGGGGTATCAACTAGATGTTCAGTTAAGACTCCACATCCAGGTCCTATCTCTATGATGTTACAGTTCTCATCAATATCTGCAGACTCAACGATCTGTTCGATTATATGTTGGTTGGTTAGAAAATGTTGTCCTAGCGATTTTTTAGTATATTTGCTTTCTTCTTTAAAGAGTTTAATTAAGTTTCTTTTTATCATTTATTTATTATCTACTTTTTTATTAGTTATCATAATTTTTGCGATATCTATTGCTTTTATTAGTGATGATATTGATGCAACTCCAGAACCTGCTATATTAAAAGCTGTTCCGTGATCGACAGATGTTCGTATTATATTTAACCCTAATGTAACATTTACAGCTTCACCGAACGAGTTTAATTTAATAGGGATAAGAGCTTGATCGTGATACATAGCTATAAAGAAATCGTAGGTTTTATCTGTGTATATAGTATCAGCAGGGAATGAGCCGTAGACATCTATACCGTTTGCAGAACACTCTTCTATAATAGGATTGATAAGATTAATTTCTTCAACACCGATCGCACCATTATCCCCTGCATGAGGGTTTAGGGAGCAGACAGCGATTTTAGGTTTATTATTTTTAAGATCAAATCCAAAATATCTACCAGTATTATGAGCGTTTTGAATAGCTGTAACAATTTTCTGTTTAGTGATAGCTTTAGCAACATCTTTTAGAGGTAGATGAGTAGTTACAAGTACAATTTTAAAATCGTTCGACATCATCATCATAGATATATCTTTAGAACCTGTAAGATGAGCAAGATATTCAGTATGTCCGACGAAATTATATCCAGCAAGAGATATAGAGTATTTATTGATAGGTAGAGTAACGATTGCATCGATCAAACCGTTTTTTGCGTACTCAACAGCTTTTTTGATATATTGCATTGAGGCGTTTCCACACTCTATAGAGTTCTTACCGTACTCAAAATCAAACTCTACAAGATTATCAGGTTCTACGATTTTAATTATACTATTTAAATCAGAAGGGTAGTTATTCTCAAATATATCGTTCATTATTTTATCAACTATAAACCTATGGCAGAACAGAGTAATATCGTAATCGACATTTGAAATATCTGTATAATATACTTGCTGAAGAAACTTTAATGCGACTTCATAACCGATCCCCGCTGGATCGCCTAAAGTTAAACCGATATTTATTCTTTTATTCATAATAGTTAAGATAAACTAATTTAAGTTAAATTAAAATAGAAATTATATATCTGCTAGATATAATCAATAGTAATGGTTGTCGATTATCTGTTGATTTATAGAACTTTTTAATAGATGAAAGTTCTTGATTATTATTGACGATAGTTATAGACTAGAAGGAATATTTAATTTAATAGGTAGATAGATAATGAATTTTGATAATTTAAAAGAGATAGTTAAGGGCGACCTTTACACAGATGAGATTAAACGAGTAGAACTTTCTACAGATGCGTCTATATTTATGATAAAGCCTTTAGCTGTTTTATATCCTAAAGATTGTTACGATGTAGCTAAAGCTGTAAAGTTTGCAGTTGAAAATAAAATTTCAGTTCACCCACGTGGTGCAGGTTCAGGATTATGTGGATCAGCGGTTGGTAGTGGATTAATAATAGATTTCACAAAATATATGAATAGATTATTAAGTTTAGATTTAAATAGTAACTATTTCACTTGTGAGCCTGGCTATAGGCACGGCGAGTTAGAGATAGCGCTTACTGGTTCAGGTATATTTTTTCCAGCAGCACCGTCATCAGGTGAGTATGCAACGTTCGGTGGAATGTATGCTACAAACGCTGGAGGAGAGTACTCTGTTAAATATGGTAATACATCAGATTATATAGTTGATGCAGAGATAGTTCTATCAGATGGATCTATACATAGATTTTCAGATATAGCAGAGATGAGTATAGATGATTTACCAAAAATACTTAAAAAGGTATATAAGTCTATATCAAAGAATGTTGATTTGATTAATAAATCTTATCCACCTATAAAATGTAATGTTTCAGGTTATGAGTTAAGAGATGTTGTAAAAGACGATCATTTATTTCTTCATAAATTAGTTGGTGGAGCTGAGGGAACATTTGGTATTGTTACACAGTTGAAATTTTCTTTATTAAAGAAGAAACCTTTCTCATCTTTACTAGTTGGATATTTTAACGATAAAGAGTTGTCAGCTGAGGCTAGTCAAGTAGCTTTAGAGTTTGATCCAGCAGCTATAGAGATAATGGATAAAACCCTTCTCACATTAGCCTCTACCTATAGACCAGAGTTGAAAGATAAGATCCCATCAGATATAGATAACCTTCTGCTTATAGAGTTTGACGGCGATACAGATAAAGAAGTTATTGAAAAAGCTAAAAAATCTATGCAGTTGATAAAATCTAAGAAACTCTCTAAAAATATTAATTTCGCAGTAGATAAGAAAGAGGTTGCACAACTATCAGCTGTACGTAAATCGGCAGTACCTATTTTATATCAATTAAAGGGCGACAAAAAGATAATAGCACTCGTTGAAGATGCAGCTGTACCAACTAGTACGCTTACATCATATTTTAAAGGTATAGCTCAGATATTTGCAAAACATAATGTTGAGTATGTGTCGTATGGACATATTGCAAAAGGATTACTTCATACACGTCCTTTGCTTAACCTTAAAGAAGAGAGTGATGTTCTGCTTTTAAAACCGTTAGCAGATGAGGTATATGAGCTTGTAAGTAGATTAAACGGTACTATATCTGGTGAACATGGAGATGGTAGGTTAAGAAGTTGTTATATACCAAGACAGTATAAAGCTATATACGATATCTTTCTTAAAGTTAAAGAGAATTTTGATCCATATAAAATATTTAATCCAGATATAAAGACGAATGATGATGTATCATTAATGGCTAAAGATCTTCGTTACGGTGCTGAATATAAAGCAGAAGAGGATGCTGTATACGAGCTTATATGGAATGATAACACTTTTATTGAAGAGGCGGAACTATGTCACGGTTGTTCTAAATGTACAACTATTACAGACTCAACAAGAATGTGTCCTATATATAAATCAACTAAAGATGAGAACGCTACACCTAAGGCTAAGGCTAACATATTACGAGCGTACCTATCAGGAAGATTAGATCCTAGTATGGCTATGTTCGACAAACCGTTTATGGATGTTATAAATCACTGTGTTAATTGTGGTAGTTGTTCTATAGAGTGTCCCTCTAAAGTTAATATCCCTAAATTAGCCTTAGAGGTTAAGGCTAGATATTTTAAAAAGCATGGTGCATCACTTACTAGTCATTTAGTTACAAAATTTGAGTTAATGGGTAAACTGTTTCATAGGTTCGGCTCGTTAATAGCTAAGATAACAAACCCACTTAAAGTTCGTAAATTAATGGAACGTTTTACAGGTTTAGCTCATGAAAGAAAGATGGTACTGTTTAGTAAGAAAACGATCAAAGATTATATTCAGTACAATAAAGATATGTACGCTGGAAAAACTGTTATTTATTATGCAGGTTGTTACGCATCATATATTAAGCCAGAGATTACAGAGTCGACTATCAATGTTCTTAAAAAGTTAGGTTATACAGTTATAGTTCCTAAGCAAACGTGTTGTGGAATACCTCATATATCTAAAGGTATGGCTGATAAAACAAGAGATCAGATTAAGAGAAATCTTGAGTTATGGGGTGAATATATAGATCAAGCTGATTATATAGTTACATCATGTTCATCATGTGCATTATCATTATATAAAGAGTGGGGCTACTGTCTTGATGGCGAAGAGATAGATAAAGTTAAATCAAAAATCATCTATATTACAGATCTTATAAAAGGCGATCTTGATAATATACATGGAGTAGAGAAGAGAGATGATATAGATTTAGTTTATCATATGTCTTGCCATATGAAACTACTTCCTAATCCTAGTTCAACTATTGATGTGCTTAATAAACTTGATGGAGTAAATGGTACAGATATGAACAGTTCTTGTTGTGGAATGGCAGGAAGTTGGGGATTGTATAAAGAGAATTACACACAATCATTAGATATAGGTTCTCATATGATAAATAAATTGAATAAAGCTAGTGTTTCATACGCTGCAACGGATTGTCCAACTTGTGCTATGCAGATGACTCATTTAGGAAATAAGGAAGTTATTCATCCGATACAGGTTATAGAAAAATGTTTAAAATAATTATTTTTGTTACGGTTTTTTTTGTAAGTTCAATATCTACTCTATACTCTAAGCAGAAGATAGAGATTAAGAGTGGTGATGTTAAGTCAGATAATAAGTCTATCGTTAAGACAGAATCAGAATTGTTTTACGATGAGGATTATTTTGTTGGATTAAAGGCGTATGAAGATGGGCTTACAGATGTTACAAAGATAGCGTTTGAAGTTTTTCTTTCAAAGAATAGACAGGGTGATGAGGCTGATTTTGCACGATATATATTATATCAAATCTATCAAGCAGAAGGAAATATAGAGAGTGCTAAAGACACTTTACTTAAAATTCAAGATAGTAAGAACTATAGATTTAACACAGAGAAACTTATGAGCGATAAGATGTCTCTACTGCTTAAAACAGATTGCGAACTTGCTAAAAAGTTTTTAATAGAGGATGAAAATGCAGGGTTACTACTATACACTAAATCGGAGTGTGTGGTTGATAAACCGTTGACTGAGGCTGTATCTCAAAGAAGTTACGATCCAAGAGAGTTGCTTTTCTTTATTGATAAAATTAAAGACACTCCTGAGTTTGTTTTAATTGTGTATGATAACTTATCAGATATAGAGAAATCTGAAGAGGTACTTAATTATTACTCTAAATATTTTTATATTAATAAGATGAAAGATGAATTTTTTAAATTGTATAATGAGTATAAGACAGCAGAGTCTTTAGAGTTAGCGTTAAATATGTCGTGGGACGCTGGTAATCATAAAGAGTATATAACAGTATTTGATAGAGATGTAAAAGTTGATTTTAATCTATCTAAAGCATCGTACTGTAGAATGATAGAGTCGAGCAGTAGAATAGGTGTGAAGTATGAGTGTGATCTAATTGAGAAATGTCTTACAAAAGAGAATGATACGTTAGTGAAAACAGTTACGGCATGTTTAATCAAGAACGGTGATAAAGATAAGTTTGCTATATTTATAGATAAGTTAGATAGTAAAAATATGCGAGAGGTTTGTAAGTATACAGGTAACTTTATAGAGAAAGATCTGTTTACGACATCATCAGCTAAACGTTTTAATACGTGTGAGGATAAGTTATCGATCTATAAGCATTTTGTGAATAAGAAAGATTATAATTTAATTATGTCTCTTGCGGGTAAAGGTATAGATCAGATGGATTTTGCATTTATGGCGTATGTATATGCACAACAAGGCAATACGGCAGAGTATGAAAATTATATTAAACGTGTTGAGGATATAAACCTTAAAGGTTATATAGAGCGATTAACTGTGAAGTAGAGTGTTTGAATGGTTAGGTTAGTTGATAACTGGCGTGAGTGTGCAGTTGTGCATTAGTAGTTAGTAAGCATGTAACCATGTAGTTGGATAGCTATGAACTGGTGCGTAGCTAGGTAACTTGATAAGCATACAACAGGTAACCTATGCACGCAATGAAGCATGTAACTATGCAGGCAAGCAAGCAACCATGCAACGGTGCAAATGATATAACTATGTAACTGGTGCAACTAAGTAAGCACGCACGAAGCATATAACTATGCAGGCACTCACGCAACGGTGCAAGCGATATAACTATGTAACTGGTGTAACTAGGCAAGCACCAACGCAAGCCATATAGCTATGCACACACGCACGCAACAGGCAATTGATAAGTAAGTATGTAACGGAGCAAACGATATAATTATGTAACTGGTGCAACTAGGCAAGCAACTACGCAAGCCATATAACTATGCAAGCATGTTGCAACGGTACAAACAATACAACTATGTAACGGGTGCAACTATGTAACCACGCACCCACGCAACTGTGCAACTGTTTTGGTTGGGTTTAAACGTTCTAAGCTAAGTAAATATTAAAAACTAAGTGAGAGAGATATGTTTGGTAGATTTATATTTGTATTAGTCGTAACACTCTTTTTAGTATCGGTTGGATATTTTACATATAGATACTTTAACGGAGAGGATTTTAAACTATACGATGAGGCAGTTATTTTATTTGAAGATGGCAAGGTTGAAGAAGCTCACGATAAGTTGATTGAGGCTTATAATATACGTCAAACAAATAGAAAAGTGTTAGCTTTAAAAACGGAAGTATATCAAATTCTTCGATATAAAGAATTGCTTATTGCCGCAAATAAGGCGTATGAAAAAGCGTTAAGTGCGGTTGATAGAGATGATTATGTATCGGCTGCTGATTATGTTGATCTAGCATTAATAAATCTTGATGGTATATCTGAGAGAGCTGAAAATTACGATGAGGCGATGGAGCTACAGAAAAAAGTGGTTGAGGTTGCAGAGGAGATAATCGAAAAAGCTCCTCTTAGATATTACGATAAAGGTATTATCTTTTTAAAAGAGGGAGAGTTTGAAAAAGCATATTATTCATTCACATATATAGGTAACCCTAGCAAAGAGGTGATACAGTTAAAAAGTGATATCGCATATAAGCTGGGTAATAAACAGTACGATCAAGCTATTAATGATATAGGTGATACATATCTCTTTTTGGTACGAGACGCTATATTTTGGTACTCTAAGATTGATGAGTCTTATATAGATTATAAAGATGCGAATGTACGGTTAGATAAGTTAAAAAATATTTTAAAAGATAATGGAAATAAGTAATGAAATTAAATTTTTCAACTGTAAAAGTGTTAGTTGTCGGCGATATGATGCTTGATATTTATTATACAGGAGATGTGTCAAGAATATCACCTGAAGCTCCAGTACCTATTGTAAAGATCGCAGATACAACGAATAGACTAGGTGGTGCGTGTAACGTTGCAAATAACTTATCACACATAGGTGCGAATGTTAGATTGTTAGGACTTGCAAGTGAAGATCCACATGGTAAGGTTTTGAAAAGAATGTTAGATGATATAAAAGTATCGTATCAGTTATATAACTTTCTTGAGAACACAACTAGTAAGTTAAGAGTAATAGGTTCAAGACAACAGATTGTAAGATTAGATTTTGAAGATGATACAGTTCTTGATAAACCGTCAATTGATGAGATCACAAAAGGTGTCAAAACCGATCTTGCGTTGAATGATGTGATAATTATATCTGATTACGGAAAAGGATTTTGTACAGATGATATATGTGCATCTATAATATCTGAGGCGAGGAAAATATCTAAGCCAGTGATTATAGATCCGAAAGGTAACGACTGGACAAAATATACTGGAGCAACTGTTGTAACTCCGAACGTTAAAGAGCTTGGCGAAGTTGCAAATGTATCTATTAAAAACACAGATGAAGATGTTATGAAATACGGCAGACTTATTAAAGATAAGTATGATATAGAGTATCTAATTGTAACAAGATCAGATAAAGGTATAACTGTTATCACATCAGATTATGTTAAAACTTTTAAAGCAGATTCAAAAGAGGTTTTCGATGTTTCAGGAGCAGGAGATACAGTTGTATCTATATTAGCAGTATCGTTTGCACTAAATTACGATATCGCAGAAACGATTGAACTTGCAAATCGAGCAGCAGGGATAGTTGTTGCTAAAGCTCATACTGTACCGATTACGATTGAGGAGCTTAAAGAGAGTTATAATCTTATTGTACACTCTAAGATGATTACAGAGGAGAGTTTAGATAGCGTTCTATTATACTATCGAGATCGAGGCAAGAAGATTGTTTTCACAAACGGTTGTTTCGATATTCTTCATATCGGACACGTCAAATATCTTCAAGCTTCAAAAGAGGTTGGCGATGTTTTAATAGTTGGACTGAACTCTGATAGATCTGTCAAAATGTTAAAAGGTAACGATAGACCGATCAATAATCAATCAGATAGAGCTACCTTACTATCTGCATTTTCGTTTATAGATCATGTGATTATTTTTGATGATGAGACACCTATAGAATTAATTAAAAATATCAAACCAGATGTTTTAGTTAAAGGTGGCGATTATAAACTTGAAGAGGTTGTAGGTAGAGAGTATGCAACAAAAGTTGAGTTAATAGATTTTGTAGAGGGATACTCTTCAACAAATATAATCAATAAGATATCGAATTGATAAGTGTAAAAAGATAATATAATTTTAGTTAGATAATATAATTTACAGAGGTATATATGATAATAGTTACAGGTGGTGCAGGTTTTATAGGATCAAATATAATCAAAGGTTTAAACGATCACGGTGTATCGGATATACTTGTAGTTGATAATCTTGAAAAAGCAGATAAACATCTTAACTTAAATAGATTACAATTTTTAGATTTTGTAGATAAACGAGATTTTGATTTCACATCATTTTTATCAAACGAGAGTGTAGATGCTGTTTTTCATGAAGGAGCGTGTGCTGATACTGTTGAGAGTAACGGCAGATATATGATGAAGAATAATTATGAATACTCTAAACAGTTCTTAGATGCGTCGATCGATAATAATGTAAAATTTATATACGCATCAAGTGCATCAACATACGGTAACGGTACAGATGGATTTAAAGAGAGTAGTGAGTGTGAATACCCGTTAAATATTTACGCATATTCAAAGTTTTTATTTGATCAATATGTTAGAAAAGTTTTAGCAGCAGGTGTTCCAAGTCAAGTTGTAGGGCTTAGATATTTTAATGTTTACGGTGAACAGGAAAATCATAAAGGTAGAATGGCGTCTCTTGTTTTCAAACTTTTCCATCAAGCGAAAAAGGGTGAAGATCTTGAAATTTTTGAAGGTAGTGAAAACTTTTTAAGAGATTTTATATATGTTAAAGATGTGGTTGATATGAATTTACATCTATTAAGTAAAGAGAATTCTGGGATATTTAATGCAGGTACAGGTAAGGCTCGTTCATTCTTAGATATAGCAAAAGTAGTGAGCGAACATTTTGATAAAAAGATTAAATATATTCCGTTTCCAGATGATTTAAAAGGTAAATACCAGAAATTTACAGAAGCAGATATGAGTAAGTTTATATCAACAGGATACAGTAAACAGTTTACATCGTTAGAGGATGGAATTAAATCTTACATAGCTAATTTAGAGAAAAGTAACGGATATATATTATGAGAAAACCGATAAATAATTATAGTCGATTAGGTTATATTATTTCGCTTTTTCTAACAGATTTATGTGCATATGTTGTAGCTGTAGTGTTTGCTTTTTTCACTCGTATAATGGTGGAAAAAGTGTTTAGTATTATAGAGTTACAGTTTGGTTTTGGTTATTTTATATTAGATCTGTGGTGGGTGTTTGCAGTTCTTCTGCTGATGATTATATCTAATGGATTATATGTAAAGAAACTACCTTTTTGGTTAGAAGCGAGAGATATTTTTAAATCTAATATTGTAGCTTTTATAGTTGTGTTTGCGTTTGTATCTATTTTAAAATCAACAGATGAGATATCAAGATTGATGGTAGTATTGATTTTCACATACGCTGTTATTTTGATGATAATGTTCAGATATATCTATAAAAAGATTATTTATAAAGATGGAAGTTTTAATGATAACACAATTATTATAGGTGGTGGTACAGAGTATCAATCTATATTGAAGATGTTTAATGAAGAGAAAAATTTAGCACTCAATATCAAGGGACAAGTTCTGATGAAAGAGGGCAATAACACAGATAAAGATATTTTAGGTATAGTTGATAATGTCGAGCAAATTGTTAAAGAGAATAATATTACTGTAGCGATCATAATACAATCATCTGTTGCAAGTGATAAACTCTCATCATTAATGGGTAGACTACATATATCGTTATCGAAAATTATTCTTCTGCCATCATCAGAGGGTTTAGCGTTATCGAACGCTGTAACTGTTGAAACGCTCATGAATAAGTTATCGTACTTAGAGATAAAAAATAATATTGAGTCGTATATTAACAGAACATTAAAACGTTCTATTGATCTTTTTTTATGTATCTTATCTCTACCATTTATTATTCCATTTTTTGCGATTATGGCGATAGCGATTATGATAACATCTAAAGGTAAGCCGTTTTATACTCATGCAAGGATAGGTAGAAACGGTAGAACTATTAATGTTATAAAATTTCGATCTATGTATATAGATGCGAAAGAGCGACTAGAGGATATTTTAGCAAACGATGTTGATGCAAGGGCAGAGTGGGAGAGTTCGTATAAATTAAAGAACGATCCTCGTGTTACAAAGATCGGTAATTTTTTGCGTAAGAGTTCATTAGATGAATTGCCACAGATACTTAATGTTATAGTTGGCGATATGAGTTTAGTAGGTCCACGTCCAGTTATTAAGGAAGAGATAGATAAATATTATAAAGAGTTTGCAACATATTATACATGTGTAAGACCGGGGATAACAGGTTTATGGCAGGTATCAGGCAGAAGTGATACAGATTATGATTATAGAATTTCAAGAGATAAATGGTATGTTTTAAACTGGTCGGTTTGGCTAGATTTAACGATACTATTTTTAACTCCGACAGTAGTAATAAAAAGGAAAGGTGCATATTAGTTAGATGGATTTAAATAAAGGATATTATATATATACGTTCGGTTGTGCGATGAACGAGTACGATTCAGAGAGGATATCATCATCGTTAGAGATAAGAGGTTATCATCAAGTATTGGATACACGAGAAGCTACAATAATAATTTTGAACACATGTTCAGTTAGGGCAAAACCAGAGATTAAAATTGCAAGTTATTTAGGTGTAATTGCAAAGGATCTTAAGAGAAATGATAGAGATGTTATTATCGGTTTAACAGGTTGTGTTGCACAAGATCAAGGTAAAAAACTTTTAAAAGAGTTTCCGTTAGTAAATTTTGTTATAGGCACAGATGCTGTTGCAAATTTCGATGAGTTAATAGAGAGAGCTTTAGCTGGCGAAAGGTTTGTTGATACATCTTTAATGACAGAAACATTTGTGATAGAGAAGTTTAAACGTAAAAGTAAAATTTCTGCTCAAGTTACGATTATGAAAGGGTGCGAAAATTTCTGTACATATTGTATAGTACCGTATGTTCGTGGTGTTGAAGTATCACGAGATGTGAAAGAGATCACAGATGAGATCAAAGCACTTATAGCAGGTGGCAGTAAAGAGATAATGTTACTTGGACAAAATGTTAATTCGTATAGAGGCAAATTAGAGAATGGTAGTATAGCAGGTTTCAGCGATCTTTTAGGTTCTGTTAATGAGATTGCAGGAGTTGAGAGGATACGATTTATCACATCACACCCTAAAGATTTTGATAAAGAGTTAGTTGATACGATTGCGAAACTTGATAAGGTTTGTAAATATATCCACCTCCCTGCACAATCTGGATCTAACAATGTTTTAGATAAGATGAGTAGATGTTATACGGTAGAGGATTATAAAAGTAAGATAGATTACGCTAAATCGGTTATCCCTAACATATCGTTTTCATCAGATTTTATTATCGGTTTTCCAGATGAAACAGAGGAAGAGTTTCAAGAGTCGTTAGATCTTATTCGCTACGTTGATTTTGATAATGTATTTGCATTTAAATATTCATCACGTCCGGGGACTAAGGCTGCGACGTATAAAGATAGTTTAGATAATGCTACAAAATCAAGAAGGTTGGCTGAGTTGTTTGCGTTAAAAGATGAGATTGTAACTGTTAAGTTAGCTAAACTTATCGGCAAAGAGTTTGAGATATTAGTTTCTGGTAGATCAAGTAAAGATAGCAGTCAGTTTCATGGCTTAACAGAACAGAGTAGAGGTGTAGCGTTTAGTTCAAGTAAAGATCTAAAGCTAGGCGATATGGTTAATGTTAGAATTTTAGAAGCTAGACCTAACTCATTACTGGGTGAGGAGATAGAGTAAGTTTTGTTAGAGGTATATCGATTAGTTGATAGTTTAAATTACTATCATTTTTTTGGAGCGTATCAATATGAAAGATGATAGATATAGATATCCCGTATACATAGGTTTAATCACTGCGATGATTACTATTTCAGCGTTTATTCGTATACCTAATCCGTACCTTCCTTTTACATTACAGATGTTAGTTATATTTATTATTCCAGCTGTTTTTGGAGCTAGGTTATCGTTCTACGGAGTTTTAATATACCTAGTTTTAGGACTGATAGGTTTACCTATTTTTGCATCAGGTGGAGGTATATCTTATTTCTTGCGTCCATCGTTCGGATTTTTGATAGGGTTTTTATTTGCAGTAATTCCAGCAGGAGTTATTGCAAAGAAGATTGATAATATATATGGATATATTTTATCTGTACTTATCTCGTTATCTGTTATCTATTTAATCGGACTTATATATTTTTATTTAAATATAAATTATATTCAAGATAAGGCTATGGGTTTTGATACTGCGTTTAAAGTATCTATCTTACCGTTCATTATTCCAGAAATAGTTAAGATGGTTATAGCAATCCTTTTAATCCCTGCTATAAAAAGGATATTCTTATCTAAGTAAAAAATAATGTCAATTAATCTAAAATCGTGTATAATGATAGACATATAACCTTTGTTACTAGTATATTTCTGTTATAGGTTAATTGTTAATTAAGAAGTTTAAAGGGGTTGATTTATGAAGTTTACAAATTTAGGAATGATGTTAACAAGCCAAGCTAAAATATTGTCTAAGAAGCCTTTAATATATTTCAATGACAAAAAATATTCTTATACAGAAGTTGATAGAATAACGAATAGTTTCGCAAGATATTTAGAGAGATTAGGTATCAAAAAAGGTGATAAAGTTGCGATTCTTATGCAGAATTCTCCTGAGTATTTAATGTCGATATTTTCTATATTAAAAGCAAGTGCGATAGTTATCCCTATAAACCATATGCTTATAGATTCAGAGGTTGCATATATTATTAACGATAGTGAGGCAAAGATATTAATCACATCGGAGAACTTTGTAGATATGATAGGTCATTTTAAAGCAAACTGTAAAAACCTTACATCTATTCAAACGTGGGGAGAGAATAGTTTTAAGGCAAAAAGTATCTATAAAGAGTTAGTTAGTTACTCAGATAACGAGTATATATGTCAGTCAGGTTTTGATGATTTAGCATTTTTTATCTATACATCAGGCACAACAGGATTTCCTAAAGGAGCTATGATAAGCCACGGTAATCTAATTCATAATATGGACTCAGCAGATAAATGTATCGCAATAAAACCTGATCAGAAATTTTTAGTATTTTTACCATTATTTCATTCATATACATTAACTACATCGGTTTTATATCCAATATCTGTTGGCACATCGATCGTATTATTAGAGTCGGTTACAGAGCTTAGAACGAAAAAATTTAGAAACATATTAATTTTTAAACGTCCAAGAGTAATGCTAGGAGTTCCACAAGTATTCCAAGCGTTGGTTAAGGCAAAATTCCCTAAATGGTTTATTAAATTTCTCTATCCGATACAGTTGCATATATCTGGTGGAGCACCTATATCAGAGGAGACGTTAACTGCTTTTAAAGCAAAATTTGGTGTTCCTATATTGGAAGGTTACGGATTATCAGAAGCGTCGCCACTAGTATCATTTAATAGTGTCAGACATAATAAAGCATCAACTGTTGGAAAATTATTACCTGGAGTTTTAGGTAAGATTATCGATGAGAACGATAAAGAAGTACCGCTCGGTGAAGTAGGTGAGTTAATTGTTAAGGGTGGTAACGTAATGAAAGGTTACTGGAAGATGCCTAAAGCAACTGATGATGCAATTAAGAACGGTTGGCTGTTTACTGGAGATTTTGCAAAGCTTGATGAGAATGATTTTGTAACTATAGTTGATAGAAAGAAAGATCTTATTATCTCAAAAGGTATGAATATTTATCCTCGTGAGATAGAAGATATTATGTTAGAAAATCCTCAAATAGAAGCTGCTGCTGTAATAGGAGTACCTACTGCGAATAAAGATGAAGTCGTAGTTGCATACGCTCAATTAGCAGAGGGTGCAACTGTAACAGAGAAAGAGATAAAAGATTATATACGTACGCGTGTTGCGACATTCAAAAACCCTAGATATGTAAATATCTTAGATGCGTTACCTCTTACAGCAACAGGTAAAGTTTTAAAGAGAGAGCTTAAAAGAATGGTTATAGCTGGAGAATTAAAGTTCGATAAATAGTAGATATATCAACTGATTTTATTTAACTAAAAATCATTTTAAGTTGTTTAGAAATCACTTTGTTATTGTTGTAATATTTTAAATTTATTTACTCTTAAGTTATACCGTTTTAAGTTAATTGGTTACTGTATAACATAGTAATTATTTCATGTTTTTAATAACTAAAGTATCTTGTTATATATCCGATAACTTAGCTATCTAAAGGAGTGTGTTTATGGACATTAGCTCAAGTGCAATACAGATGCAGTACGCAACAAATGTTGCAAAGAAAGCTCAAGATTTTGTTAAACTTCAAGGTTCAGCTATGTTACAACTTATTGATTCAGCAGCAGCGGTGTCTAGTGCAACAGGTGCAGCTACTTCTTCTGGTACTCAAAAGGGTACAACAATCGATATAATGGCTTAGTTTAAAAATATTTGAAATTTCATGTAATTATTAAATTGATATTGAGATGATAGAAAATCTGTCGTTTCAATATCTTTTTTTTTGTATACTTGCAATTACCTAGAAATTATTATAAAATTATCTTTCTAATAGATATTAAAATAAATTTTTTTAGGTATATGAACATGATGAATAATTTGAATAATAACCCCAATCGGATCTTAATTACAGGTGGTGCAGGTTTTATAGGATCAGCTTTGTCGAGATATATTATCGATGAGAAAAAAGATGATATATTAATAGTTGATAAATTAACTTATGCAGGTAATTTAGAATCTTTACAACCTATATCTGCTAATAACAGATACGGATTTGAACAAGCAGATATCTGCGATAAAGATGTAATTGATAAGATTTTTACAGATTTCAAACCTAATATTATTATCCACCTTGCAGCAGAGTCTCATGTTGATCGATCTATCGACTCTCCATCAGATTTTATAAACACAAATATTATCGGTACATACACTCTTTTAGAATGTTTTAGAAAGTTATATTTTAATCTACCAGAAGAGGAGAGAGCGAACGGACGATATGTATTTCACCATGTGTCTACAGATGAAGTTTACGGCGATTTAGAAGATGATATATCGTTATTTACAGAAGATACAAAATACTCTCCAAGCTCACCGTATTCAGCAAGTAAAGCATCGAGCGATCACCTTGTTAGAGCGTGGAACAGAACTTTTAAAATACCTATTGTTGTTACGAACTGTTCAAACAATTATGGACCTTATCATTTTCCTGAAAAATTAATTCCACTTGTAATATTATCAGCGTTAAGCGGTAAAGATCTACCTATCTATGGAGAGGGAGATCAGATACGTGATTGGTTATATGTCGACGATCACGCACGAGCGTTATATAAAGTTGCAACAGCTGGACGAATTGGAGAAACATATAATATAGGTGGACATAACGAGAAGAAGAATATAGATGTTGTTCATAAGATATGTGAAATATTAGATACGATTAAAAAACGAGAGGATGGTAAATCGTATAAAGAGCAGATAATTTTTGTGAAAGATAGACCGGGACACGATCGTCGTTACGCCATAGATGCAAAAAAAATTCATAAAGATTTGAACTGGTTACCAGAGGAAACATTTGAAACAGGGATATTAAAAACTATAGAGTGGTATTTAGCGAACAAAGATAGTTGGTGTAAAAATATATTAGATGGCTCATATAAATTAGAGCGACTAGGGATATAATTATGAAAGGAATAGTATTAGCAGGTGGAGCAGGTACGAGACTGCATCCAGTAACTTTAGGTGTATCAAAGCAGTTGCTTCCGATCTACGATAAACCGATGATATATTATCCGTTATCAGTTTTAATGCTTGCAAAAATCAGAGATATACTTATCATTACAACACCTGAAGATCAAGCAGGATTTATCAGAACATTAGGTGATGGATCTGCTTTTGGAATTAATATTGAGTATAGAGTTCAACCATCTCCAGATGGCTTAGCACAAGCTTTTATTATAGGAGAAACTTTTATAAAAGATGATAGTGTAGCACTTGTTTTAGGTGATAATATTTTCTACGGTTACGGCTTATCGGAGTTACTTTCTAACGCTGTGAAGAGAGAAGAGGGTGCAACAGTTTTCGGATATTATGTATCAGATCCTGAGCGTTTTGGAGTTGTAGAGTTTGATGATAAGTTTAATGCTGTATCTATTGAGGAGAAACCTAAAATCGCAAAATCAAATTATGCAGTAACTGGTTTATATTTTTACGATAACGATGTTATTGATATAGCAAAAAACATTAAGCCGTCAGCAAGGGGAGAACTTGAGATTACGTCAGTTAATCAAGAGTATTTAAAACGTTCAAAGTTAAAAGTTGAGCGACTAGGGCGTGGACACGCATGGCTTGATACGGGGACGCATGAAAGTATGATGGAAGCGACACAATTTATTAATACAATTGAGAACCGTCAAGGCTTGAAAGTTGCGTGTTTAGAAGAGATCGCATTTGAGAATAAATGGATAAGTGAGAGCCAACTTTTAGAACGTGCAAAACTGTTTGAAAAGAATGGATACGGACAGTACCTTCATAAATTATTAAAGTAAGGTTTGTGTGCTAGATGGATATTGTGGCGAACGTAAGTAAGTTGAGTTTGTAAGATAGATATTATTAAGTTTGCAAGATAGATATTATTGAAAAAGTAGATAAGGTGTATTGAATGAATATTATAGAGACAGGTATAGATGGACTGGTAATAATTGAACCTAAAATTTTTAGCGATGATAGAGGCTATTTTTTTGAGAGTTATAACACATCAAAATTAGCTGAGTACGGTATCAAAGATAGTTTTGTTCAAGATAATGAATCAAGATCAAAGTACGGAACGTTACGAGGATTGCATTATCAGAAACCACCTTATACGCAAAGCAAACTTGTGAGAGTTATTGATGGTATGGTTTTAGATGTAGCAGTAGATTTTAGAAAGGGATCATCAACATACGGCAAATCATATTCAGTAGAGTTATCAGGTGAGAATAAGCGACAGTTTTACGTTCCACGAGGTTTTCTGCATGGGTTTGTGGTGCTATCAGAGTATGCAACATTTGCATATAAGTGTGATAATATTTATGCTCCGACTCATGATGGTGGAGTGATTTTTTCGGATACAGATTTAGGTATAGATTGGAAGATAAACCACGATGATATACTTCTTTCAAGTAAAGATAATGAGCTACCTAAATTTTCAGATATTATCCCTTATGAGTAAAGAGTAGTGAGTAGAGATGTATATATTATAGTATTGATGGAGAGGGTTTATGAGTAGTAAAAAAATTATGATAACTGGTGGAAGAGGTATGTTAGGTCGTCAGATTACAGATGATTTTAAAGGCGATCACACTATATATATAGCAGATATTGATGATACAGATATAACAGATATTAATAGATTTCTAAGATTTACAAAAGAGATTAATCCTGATGTTATCATTCATGCAGCCGCCTATACAAGAGTTGATGGTGCTGAAACTGAATCGGATTTTGCATATAAATTAAATGCGTTAGGTAGTAAGAATGTAGCTGTTGTTGCAGAAGCTGTTAAAGCGAAAATTATATATATCTCTACTGATTATGTTTTTGATGGAGTATCAAATAAACCGTATAATGAATATGATACACCTAATCCATCATCGGTGTACGGTAAGTCAAAATATGCTGGTGAGATTTTTGTAAGAGAGAATTCTAGTGATTATATTATTGCAAGAATTAGTTGGTTATACGGCTTAGGAGGACCATCATTTCTTCATACGATGAATAGGTTATCGGTTGAGGGTGTGCGTGAATTAAAAGTTGTGAACGATCAGATCGGTAATCCAACGTCAACCATCGCTGTGAGTAGAAAACTTAAATCGCTTATAAATTCTGATTTAGATTTAAACGGTATATTTCATTTAACTTGTGAAGGTTCAGCTTCATGGTACGATCTTGCAGTCAACTTTTTTAAATTAAGAGGACTTGATCAAAAAGTTACACCTTGTTCATCATCAGAGTATCCAACACCAGCTAAAAGACCTGAAAACTCACAACTAGATAAGATGAATTTAAGGATAAACAATCTTGATCCGATGCCTAACTGGGAAGATGCGTTGAAAGAGTTTATTGATATTGAGAAGTGGTAGGTTTTGCTTTCTGTTCATCAAACCTCATCGGTGTTTTAGCATTAAATAATTGTTAGTGAGCTGGAGTGTTACGTATAGTTTGATTAACCATATTTGTAGAGTAAGTAATATTTTCTATGCTAATTTAGAGTATATAAGTTGATCTGTTTTACAGAAGTATTAACATACCTAGCTTTCTCATTAATCCTGTTTTTAGAAAGTTATGTTTTATCAATATATATCTAAACTGAAAGAAACTTGCATTATCTAACTTGTTGAATTTCTTAATTATATCTAGCGTTGAACTATCTATTTTATCGCTATAAATTTCTTCAATTTTTTTAGATTGGTTGATATACTCTTGAAATTTATCAGCTAATGTTTTTCTACCGTTAAGTAGTTTCCTAATTATATATACAAGGTTATATTTTGCTCCACCTATAACATTATCATCATGTTGACGATATAATATTAGAGGTTTGTCGATATACTCTATCTTACCAAATATTGATGCGATAAGCATAATATAATGATCGTGCATGATCGCTTCATCGGGTATATTTCCTACTAAATCTTTTAGTTTTTTATTTATCATTATTGTACAACCTGAAGCTGTATTCTGTACTAATAATTTATTTAGTATAAAGTTTTCTGCTTGTAGGTTTTCTGCTTTATTTGAAGATAGAGATATTAAATGTATATTTTCATCGACTAAAGATTTATCAGAGTAGATAAGTGTAGGTAAATTATTTTCAATCTCTTTTAGTTTTTTAATAGATATTTCTAGCTTATTTTCAAGCCAAATATCATCGTGATCAGAGAAGGCGATATAATCACTATTAGCGCTCTGTAAAAGGTAGTTGAAGTTTTCTTTAACGCCAAGATTTTTAATGAATGGCAGTAGAGTTATTTTATCTGGATACGTAGAAACGTATTCATTAATTATAGATACTGTACGATCAGTTGATCCATCATCTGATACTATTATTTTAAAATTTTTATACGTTTGAGATAATATAGAGTCAATTTGTTGTGTAATATATTTCTCTGCATTGTATGTTGCAAGCAGTATATCTATCATTCTAATTTTCAACCTTTATATTTAATAAATTATATGCTATATTTTATTTCATCATATAATTTTGAGCAGTTTTTATTTAGCTATAATTAGTACCATAACGAGGTAAATATGTCTATACTTTTAACAGGCGGAGCAGGGTACATAGGATCAATTGTTGCATCAATTCTTAAAGAAGAGGGTGAGGATGTTATTATATTAGATAATTTATCACGCTCAAAAAAAGAGTGTCTCCCTTCTGGTATAAAATTTTATGAAGGCGATATTGACGATGTCTCATTACTAGAAAAAATTTATGTTGAAGAAAAAATCGATGCTATAATGCACTTCGCTGCATTTATTGAAGTAGGAGAATCTGTTCTTGAGCCTTATAAATATTATGAGAACAATTTTTCTAAAACGATTAAGTTCTTCAATTTTTTTATTAATAAAGGTATGGATAAAATTATTTTCTCATCAACAGCAGCTGTTTACGGTGAGCCTCAATATATTCCTATTGATGAGGATCATATCAAGAACCCAACGAACCCTTACGGTATGTCTAAACTATTTGTCGAGAGATTTTTAGAGTCAGTTGAAAGAGCATCAGGTGTTCATCATGTTGCATTAAGATATTTTAACGCATCAGGAGCGTACGGTAATTATGGAGAAAATCATGATCCAGAAACTCATCTAATACCTATAATATTAGAGGTGGCTTTAGGGATACGAGATAAAATATTTATTAACGGTGATGATTACAATACAACTGATGGAACGTGTATTAGAGATTACATTCATGTGTATGATATAGCAAAAGCACACCTACTTGCGTATCGTTATTTATCTAATAATAGTGGATCGTTAAAAGTTAATTTAGGAAGTGGTGAAGGGTACTCTATTTTAGATATAATTGAGAGTTGTAGAAAGATAACTGGTGCTATAATACCAGTTGAAGTTAGAGAGCGTCGTGAGGGAGATCCTTCAACATTAATTGCGTCATCTAAGATAGCTGAAGATGTTTTAGGGTGGAAACGGGAGTATCAGAGTGTCGACTCTATAATTGAAAGTGCATGGAAATTTCATAAAGCAAAGTTTGAAAATAGTAAGTAAGTTGTAGTGTGTTATAAAGTATGATTTAAAAAATTATTTAAAAAGTTCAATAGAGTAAATAGAGATTTAAAAGATTATAAATATCAATTTGAGAGAGAGATTATCAAAAATGGAAAAAGCATATGTAAATGAGGTGTTTTCATCAATTCAAGGCGAGGGATTATATATAGGATTGTATCAACTTTTTATCAGATTTGAAGGATGTAATTTATCATGTTCGTACTGCGACACTGATAATAGTAATAAAAAAGATTTTGAGATAAACGGTAAAAAGTATCTTAATCCGATTACGGTTGATAATTTGTTAGAGATAGTATTAGCTGAGTTTAATTTAGATTTATATCACTCGATATCGTTCACAGGTGGAGAGCCATCACAACAATTAGAAGTTATCAAAACGATGGTTACAGAAATTCGTAAACGAAATAAAAATATAAAATTCTTTTTAGAAACAAACGGTTCGCTTCCAGATAATTTGATAAAGTTAGATGAGTATATGGACATTATGAGTATCGATTTAAAGATGCACAACAAGGAGTCGATATTAGCATTACCTAATTTGCTTAATATGTTAGGTAAGCTTACTCATTCATCATATTATCTAAAACTTCCGTTTGATGCGTATGGTTGTGAGGATAAAAATTTAGATTATCTTATTGAGCAACTCACAGCGAACGGTATTAAGGAGTTGATTGTTCAGCCTCTTGATAATATGATTAATGAGAATATTATCGATAAATTATTTACAAAGTTTTCTAAAACAGATATTACTATTCGTTTGATCGCTCAAACACATAAACTTCTTTCTATAAGATAATATGAGTATTAATCAACTAAATTAGAAATGAAGAGTTTCTGTTTTGCTTGGTTAAGTGGTGGATACTGGATATTGGCTATATTTATTTGTAGGTAAGATTAGTTATTAAGGTTATAGTTTTATTTAATTATACGTTTGATAAGTTAAGCCTTGATATTTTATATAAAGTCTTGTAATATAGGAGTTTCACACTCTAGATGATTAATTTGCGAGTAGTTATAATATGAAAGAAGGTACTCTACTAATTTTTTCAGCTCCGAGTGGTGCTGGCAAGACAACATTAGCAAAAATGTTTATGGAAAAATATCCGAATATTCAAGACTCTGTTTCTTATACTACAAGAGCTATAAGAGGCGTTGAAGTTGATGGTAAAGATTATTTTTTTGTGAGTATTGATAAGTTTAATGAGATGATATCAGCAGGTGATTTCTTAGAGTATGCTACAATACACGGAAATTTATACGGTACTTCTTTCAAGTTTATAGAGAGTTCTATTAAATCAGGTAAAGATGTTCTTCTTGTGATTGATCCACAAGGCGTATCACAGATAACTGATAGATTTGCAGGCAGAACTATAAAGATTTTTATAGTAGCGCAGATTGATGAACTTAGAAGACGGTTAGTAAGTCGAGCTGAGGAGTCTGTAGATGAGATCAATACACGGTTAGAGAACGGTAAGAAAGAGATCTGTTTTGCGTGTGATTACGATTATTTAGTCGTAAACGATAATTTGGAAGATGCTTTCAATAAGATTGAAGCAGTTTATTTAGCAGAGAAATTAAAGATAAAATATATGAACAGTAATGATATATATAAATACGTAGGAGAGTGATAGGCATGGCTTTATTAGATATAGAAAAGGTTATTAATCAGAAAAATATTGCATCAAGATTTAAATTAGTTCATTTAGCAGGATTAAGAGCTAAGGAGTTAAATGCACCAAGAGTGAATACTTATATCCCAACTACAAAAGCTAAGGTAAAAGTTACAACAAGAGCGTTGACTGATCTGATACATAATAAAATCGCCTTTCATGAAGAGTTACATGGCCCTGATGCTCAATCTAACGGTAACGAAAAATAGTAAGAATTTAATTTAAGATAGATTTATAAATTGATAGATCAAGTAATTATGAAGATGTTTTATTTATATAAAATTTTCTAAAATTATTTGATCTATTTTTTTACGATTAATTTTAAGTTAGATTTAATTGTGATATAAGTTTATCGGTTTTACATATGTTAGAAATTTAATGTTGTTAGGTTTTTAATGTGATAGGATCAGTAGAGGTATTTATAAGATTTTATGTGATACATTTTATCAAGTGATTATGCAGAGATAGCAACCCCGTGTCTAAGTCCGTAATCAGATACTACAACTTCGCTGAAATTAAATTTTTTCATAATAGATATAAGTAACATACATCCAGGTATAATCAGATCAAGTCGATCATTTTCAATTCCGATAAGCGATCCACGTTCGTTAATAGGAGTGCTTAGGATTTTCAGATATATCTCTTCAATTTTCGCTATATTTAAAATATAGCCGTTTAATTGATCGGAGTTATAATGTTTAAGATCTAATGCGATCTGTGCGATAGTTGTTGCAGTTCCAGCAGTTGCGACAAGTATATTAGGTTTATTATCGAATGATATATTTGAGATATATTCATCTACATATTTTTGACAAGCTAAAACATCATCGTTTTTATCGTTTTGTATATTGAACATATCTGCTAATTTTACAACGCCTATTTTGTAGCTTTTACAGATAATTTCCTTGTCGTTATATTCAGCAGATTTAGGAGTTAATATAAACTCTGTTGATCCGCCACCGATATCAAATATCAAAGCAGATGAGAGATTTTCAATAACAGATTTAACCCCAAGTAGAGTTAAATTAGCTTCATCTTCACCAGATATCACTTCGATATTGATACCGATATCTTTTGCTTTTTCTATAAGTATATGTCCATTAGATGCTTCTCTTACGGCAGATGTTGCGACAATTCTTATATTGGATACGTTTTTATTTATAGCGATATCGTATAGTTCTTCCAATGCTTTGATGGCTATATCGATATGCTGATCGGTAAGTTTCCCAGAGTTATGAATTCCTGTTGCGAGCCTAGTACTTCTTTTTTCGTTGATTATGAGTTTATCTATTTTAGAATTTACAATAGAGGCAACCACGAGCCTTGTTGCGTTGCTCCCTATATCAATTCCAGCAGAGAAACTTGTATTATTTCTTTTTATGGTATTTGTTGACATTATTTACATGTTCTCTGTAAGTTACTGAAAACAGATGTTTTCCTTTATTATTGGCGACGAAATACAGATAATCTGTATCTTTAGGGTTCATCACAGCTTCTAAAGCTATAACTCCGGGGTTAGAGATCGGAGTAGGAGGCAATCCACTATGACGGTATGTGTTAAATTTATTTTCAGCATTAAGTATATCTTTCTTTCTTATATTACCGTCGAAGGTGATATATTTTCCGTATATTATTGTTGGATCGGCTTGTAATCTCATTTTCAATTCAAGTCTATTATAGAACACTCCTGCGACAACATCAGACTCTTCCTTTGAGTATGTTTCTTTCTGTACGATAGATGCTAATGTGAGTGCTTGATAAAATGTAAGTCCATGAGCTTCAACTTTCTTATCAAAATCTTTAGGCAGATTATCTTTAAATCCGTCATAGAATAGAGTAATAGTCTCTTTAGGTGTAAATTCTTTAGGTATGTAATAAGTTCCCGGAAAGAGAAATCCCTCGAAACTTTCATAAGGTTCTTTAAGAAGATATTCTATTAGTTGTCTATCAAATGCGGCTGCGACAAACTCATCTTTAGTCATTATATAAAGTTTTTGGAGTAGAGTTCCTATATCGAAAAGGTTGTATCCTTCAGGAATAGTAACTTTTATTAATGTTTGTTTTCCGTCGATTATAACTTCGATTAGTTTTTCAAGAGTTATGTCGTTGGATTGATAGTATCCACTTTTGATTTTTTTCTCAATATTCATTACTTTTGTTAGATAGAAATAGTGTAAATATGGTACTTTTACACCTTTATATATTTTATTATAAACAGATCTAAAAGTATCGCCATTTTTAATATTTAGTTCAATATTGAGACGAGTTTCTTTAAGGAAAGATTTGTTAGTAGTAATTATATAAGTTGCGAATAAAGCAGCTCCAATTACACCGATTATAATGAGTCCGATCAATAATTTTAATATAAGTTTTTTCATGATAAACATAATATATTATTATAATGATTTTTACAAGAGTAATATAGTGGTTTCAATACAGATAATAAATAATAAGGATTATTGACAAATATTTATGAAAGTGTTAATTTGTAGACATGAGCATATTAGATAGATTGATAAATATTAGGAATGAGTTAGCAACCGTTAGTTGTCGTATAGATTCGTATAACTCTGAGATAGATGTTCTTAACATAAAGAATATGGAGCTTCGGGACTCCAATATTGAGCTTAGTGAAAAATTAAAGGATTTAAGAAAGTCTACAGAGAAATCTATTGAACGTCTTGAGACTCTTATAACGAATATTGATGATGTATAATTTTATTTTACTAAGTATTTGTTTTACTACTAATATTTCAGATTTTAATTTTTGTATAAACGAGAGTAATAATGGTTGATATTGATCTCAAAATATTTGGACGTGAGTTTACTATTCGTGTTCAGGCGGATAAGGCAGATTTTTATAGAGATGTGGCAGCGATGCTCGATCAGAAACTGCGTAGTATGTCATCGACAGATTCTAAGTCGGATATAAAGACAGTTATAAAGACAGCGTTTTTACTGCTTGTAGAGAATCAGAATTTACAGAAAGACATGTCATTAATTGAAGATGTGGTTATTGATATAGAGAGTAAGTTGCAAGTTATCAGAAATAAGTAATAGATTGTATTTAAGTATAGCAATAAGTTTCCGATGAGTGTATTATTAAAGTTACACCCTGCTGTGAACGAGAGCAAAAACAGTCCTTCGCCAACATTTTTAAATAATAGATCATGTTAGTCGATATGGTGTGCAAGCCTTACTTCGATAAGGAAGTCTAAAGTATCGCTTATTGGTCGCCTGATTATAAGTCAGGCGCTAGACTGTAAATGTTTTTCGCCATGTGTGGGGTTGTACTTCTTCAATATCTATATTGAGTTTATCTGTTACAGATAGTTTACAACTCGCAATAAGTTCAACAACTCGCAATCAGCTCAACAACTCGCAATCAGCTCAACAGCTCGCAATAAGTTCAACAACTCGCAATAAGCTCAACAGCTCGCAATAAGTTCGCAACTCGCAATAAGTTTGCAACTCGCAATAAGCTCAACAACTCGCAATAAGCTCAATAACTCGCAATAGGTTTACAACTCGCAATAGGTTAATTTTTGTTTTTGGTTAAGCTAGGGATCGGATTTGTATTCCAGCCCGATGATGGGATTTTTATATTAGGATCAAGTAACTCTTTATATAATACTGGTAATACTTCAAAGTAGTTGGTATTATCCATATTAACTTTTATAATATATATGTATTTATTATAATCTTTAGGTATAACAGCGTATACAGAATAAACCTTGCCATCTATATTAAGACTCAATTCTCCTTTATATTCGGTAATTATATTCCCTTTTTTATATATCTCTCTTTCTACCTTTTCAAGTCTAGCGACGGTATATATTAGATTATTTTTACCTTCTATCAAAAACTTGTCATTATAATTATATCTATGTGTTTTAGAGGCTATTGTACATATTAAAAGTACAAATATTGTTATGAAAACAGCTTGTATATTTACAGTTTTAGTTGATACTGTTTTTTGTTTTAATACCTTAAAACAAAATAGCATACTTATAAACTTAATCATTATAAAGATAATAAGAGACAATAGTATTTATAGATATCGGAGAGAAAAAGTAGCTGTAATAATGTTCTTGAAATAGATGTATCATAATTATAATCATTTTTCTATATTTAACTTTTCTAATCAATCAATATACACTCTTAAAACCTCTAAAGTACCAAAATAATAGAGAGAAATAACAATAATTTTTCAAATGAGTACTTTAATTCGTACCCATTTTTTTATTTATAAATATAAAACAGATAATTGTATTTACAATTTAATATAATAAGGTATAATTAAATTAATAATGTTGTATGGGAAAAGTATATATATATATTTATTTCAGATACAATATATTATAAATGGTTTACAAGCAAAGAACTTATTGATATTTAACAATAAGTTATAGAGTATAAAGTATGAAATTAGCTTCCATGATGCAAATAGATAGTTTCGCTGATATTTTAGGACAAGATGAACTTACAAAAGATGGCTCTCTTTTTCGCAAAATTGTAGCTAACGGTGGATTTGATTCATTAATTTTTACGGGGCCTCCAGGATCTGGTAAGACGATTGTATCGAAGTTAATCGGTAAGTTGTTAGATAATGAGTTGATCTCACTACACGCAACAACGCACGGAGTAACTGATCTAAAGAAAATTGTAGCTAATATATCAATATCTGATAAAGGTAATGTGATACTGTTTATTGATGAGATACATAGATATACTAAATCTCAACAAGATTTTTTACTGAAATTATTAGATGATAAAGAAGTTAAAATTATAGGTGCATCAACAGAAAATCCGTACTTTAATTTAACTCCTGCGTTTAGATCAAGATCGCTGATGTTTAAGTTTAAAGCGTTAGAAAGAAAATCGCTAGAAGAGATCGCAAATAAAGCGAAAAAACATATATCTGAAATAATGGGAATTAGATATATTGATTTTAATGATAATTTAGATTACTTTATAGATATGTGTAACGGTGATACACGAAGGTTTTTAAATATAATAGAGTTAGCCTCAATGATCGGTGATCGAAGAGATGATACATTATATTTATCGAAAGAAGGGTTAGAAGAGGTAGTTGCAAAAAATAGTTTTAGCGAAGATGAAAATTGCGATCTATTTTCTGCCATGATAAAATCAATCAGAGGGACTGATCCTGATGCTGCGATTTTATGGGCGATGAAGTTATATAATAGTGGAGTACCACCCGAGGCTATTTATAGACGGCTGATGGTTTCTGCAAGTGAAGATATCGGTAACGCATATCCTGAAGCTGTAACATTTATAAATGCGAGTTACAACAATTTTATGAACGTTGGCGTACCTGAGGGATTAATCATCTTCTCCCATGCTGTTATATATTTAGCTTCCCTTCCAAAGAGTAATAGGTGCTATTTAGCCTATCACAAAACCTCTTCGTATTTAAAGGATATTAATCCTTCTGTTCCATCAAATATTCGCTACAGTAACAGTAGTTACAAATACCCGTTTGATTACGGTGAATTTGTCGATCAGAACTATATCGAAGATAATCGTTCTAAAGATAAATCTAGTCGTAGTAAAAATGGCGATAATGATCTATCATTTTATCTTCCAAGCGAAATAGGCTTTGAAAGTAAAATTTCTGAAAGGCTCAAAAGATTATGGAAGAGTAGAGTAGGCAGATATGGACAAAGTAACGATTAGGAAAAAATATTTAGATTTAAGAATTAATTACGATAAGAGTATAAGAGAAAAATATTCAGATATCATATCTGAAAGTTTTTATAAGTTGTATAAAGAATACGATGTTTTTTTACTTTATATTTCTAATAAGGGGGAAGTGGATTTAAGCTTATTATTTAGGTTATTATGGGATTATGGTAAGCGAGTATACCTACCTATGGTTAATGGAGAGAATTTAGAGTTTTATCTATATGAGAAGAACAGTCAACTAAAAATTGATAAATTCGGAATTAAAATACCGATAACTTCTAATAGATTTAAAATAGAGTTAGAGAGTAATAGTAGAATTGTAGTGGGAATACCTGGTATAGCGTTCGATTTAGATCATAACCGTATCGGCTATGGCAAAGGGTATTATGATAGATACTTGAAGACAATCAGATCTAGTAAGTTTGTTGGTATTGCATATGATTTTCAACTATTGGACATGTTGCCAGCAGATGAAAATGATGTGAAACTAGATCAGCTTGTCACTGAAATTAAAATAATATAAAGGAGTTAGAACAAATGGAAATTGTAGCATTAAATGTAATTATATTTACAGCTGTTGGGCTTATGATGGGCTCACTGATAAGTTATATAGCATTAAAAAAGTTTAAAGCGATCGAGGATAAAAAGTTAGGCAATACGAAAGAAGAGATAATTCAAAGAGCTAAACGTGAACATGAAGATATTGTAAAAGAAGCTAAACTTGAATCTAAAGAGATTATCTTTAGAGGTAGACAAGAGCTTGATAAAGAGATCAAAGAGAAAAAATGGGATATAACTCAACAAGAGAAACGTCTTTTAACTAAAGAAGAAACTATCGATAAAAAAATGGATACTGTTTATAAAAAAGAAGAGTTTTTAGAGAAAAAAGATAAAGAGTTAGATGAAAAATTAAAAGATATTGATGTTAGTAAAACAAAAATCAACGAACTTAAAAATAAGTATGTTGAAGATGTTGAACGTGTAGCAAATATGACTAGAGAAGATGCAAAAAATACTCTTATCGAACAGATGCTATCTGATGCTAAAATGGACTCTGCTAAAAGAATAAGAGAGATTGAAGAAGATCTAAAACAAGATGCAGATAAAAGAGCAAGAAGTATTATATCAACAGCTATTCAGCGTTGTGCTCCTGATTTTGTAAATGATATGTCGGTAACGGTTGTTAATTTACCATCTGATGAAATGAAAGGTAGAATTATCGGACGTGAAGGAAGAAATGTTCGTACATTTGAAACTATCACAGGTGTTGATATTATCGTTGATGATACGCCTGAAGCGGTTATATTATCATCGTATGATCCGTACAGAAGAGAGACTGCAAAATTAACATTAGAAAGATTAATAGCTGATGGAAGAATTCATCCAGCAAGAATAGAAGAGTTACATGAGAAGAGTAAACTTGAAATGAAAAAACATATCATCGAATTAGGTGGAGATGTTGTTTTCAATTTAGGACTTCATGGAGTTCATAATGATATTTTAGAACTGTTAGGTAGATTAAAATATCGTACAAGTTACGGTCAAAACGTTTTAGCACACTCAATAGAAGTTGCAACGATCGCTGGTATTATGGCTGCGGAACTTGGAATGGATATTAAGATTGCAAAAAGAGCAGGACTTTTACATGATATAGGTAAAGCTATAGATCACGATGTTGAAGGCTCGCACACACAGATCGGTGTTGAGTACGCTAAAAGATGTAAAGAAGATCCGAGGGTAATCAATGCGATAGCTTCACACCACGGAGAGGTTGAGTATAACTGTATCGAGGCTGTACTTATTCAGTCAGCAGATGCGATATCAGCATCACGTCCGGGTGCAAGAAGAGAGGTGTTAGAATCATACATCAAACGTCTTGAGAAGTTAGAAGAGATCACATCTGGATTTGAAGGAGTTCAGAGATCATTTGCTATACAAGCAGGTAGAGAGGTTCGTATTATAGTTGAACCAGATAAAGTAACCGATGATGGTATAATTACATTATCAAGAGATATTTCTAGAAAGATCGAAGAGGAAGTTGTTTGTCCTGGACAGATCAAAGTGTTAGTTATCAGAGAATCAAGAGCTATAGAGTACGCTAAGTAGTTAGTAGTTTGAGATAATTTTATAAATTTATATTTGATAGCTTATATTGTTTTATTGGAATGATATAAAAAATCGGATAGAATATATTATATGCCTACCTTAATTTAGGGTAGGCATTTTTTATAATTAATTACGGTTTAGGAGAAATGGTATATTTGGTTTATGGAGACTAAGGAGTAGGTGAGTGATGTTCATTAGTTATGGTTTAATATATGGCAACTATGTTTATTAGGAGCAATTTAGAGTTAGGTGTTTTTCTTTAATCGTGGCAATGTCATTGAGTGTTTAGCATTGTGATACGAGTTTAATTGTTCAACTTATTGCGATAAATGTAATCGTTTAGCTTATCGCTACTAGAAAATTGCTAGCTTTATGCTACAAGTTCAATTGTTCAACTTATTGCGATAAATGTAATTGTTTAGCTTATCGCCACTAGAGAACTGCGAGCTTTATGCTACGAGTTTAATTGTTTAATCTATTGCGATAAATGTAATCGTTTAACTGATCGCCACTAGAGAACTACGAGCTTTATGTTACGAGTTCAATTGTTTAATTTATTGCGATAAATGTAATCGTTTAGCTTATCGCTACTAGAAAATTGCTAGCTTTATGCTACGAGTTTAATTGTTTAATTTATTGCGATAAATGTAATCG
>CAMRDM010000017.1 GCA_947041225.1 uncultured Deferribacteraceae bacterium
AGTATTTACTGGGATGAAGGTGTTCATATCTATTCACAAGTCGTTCCTGAATATCTTTTTGAATTTAATAATTACGATGAAACTAATCTAAAATCATTTGAAGGAAATCTATCTAAGGATGACTATCATACGTTAATAAATTTGTTTACTGGTATAACAGATAGGAATTCTCAAGATGAAATAAATCAAGTATTAATGCTACCTATAGAGTTCAATAATCTATGTGATGGCATGTATTTTAAAAATGCAGATGAACCAACATTGACACTTTTATATAACTTACAACAACTATTATTATCGCATGACATCTCTCTTCCTGATATCGATAAAATCAGCTCCATGATTATTGAAGAGAAGAATGGTTTTGGTAAATCTATTGCTAGTGAATATCTTTCAATTATTATTAAATCATAATATTATACTAATAACCATACGATCAGACTTTATAAACTTATATAAATTTGAGGGAGTAAATTATGGAAGGTTTAAATATTATGACAGAAGAGTATCGAAATATATTTAGCCATATTCTTCCTGAGATTAAAAAATATTTTACATATACAGAGTCTGCACAAAACCTAATTACAGAGATAAACTCTAAACTTGAAAACGGTTACTATAGATTCATGGCTTGGCTACCGTTCACACTTTCATCAGCGTTTCTACACTCTGCAACAGGAGAGAAAAACGTGCTAAAGAGATTTTACTATCAATATAAATTAAAGAAGATTATAAAGACGTTGAAGAAAAGTTATTAAAAAACTGGAACAGTTACCAACGTATTGGACGATGTGATATTACATTAAATTTATTAAAAATTGAAATAATTTACAAAATAATTAAGCCATGCAATCACTAAGTTACAAAATCACTAAGTTATAAAATCACTAAGCTACATAATTGTATTTTAAAATTAATCTAGTACATTTCTGATCCTTCAACTACTACATAATTCTATAACTCTTTTTCATAGTTATTACACCTAATAATTATTTTCTAATCCAACCTTTAGGTTCAAGAAACTCTATATCTATAGCTTCACCGATATTGCCTAGTGAGATTGTTGCTAAACTATTATTTTTCCAAGTATATTCATCGAAGCTATCCTCGCCCATCTGTATTGCTGTAATTTCATACTTATTATTAAGATTAATATTATATCCCTCGTAATCAATCTCATAATCTTTCTCTGTAATTCTTCTTTCTATTTCATTCACATAATACTCTGCAACAGATTTCATATCTAAAATACCTACAATAATATCAGTAGCTTTACGATCATCATAACCTAAATTTTTATAGTACTCAAAATAGATAAAATAACTATAAAGATTTACAACTATACTTTTAGGATATTTATATAGTGGGATCTCTTTTGCAGCTTGTTCTGCTGTTTTATTATCATTAACAAGTATCGTCTTTCCTTCATAGGTTAAAATCATTTCGTTGGCTCTTATATTAATTTTAAGCTCTTTATTATGTTTCGATTTAGAAATAATAATACTTATATTATCTTCGTTACTACTATCTATATATGTGTCGTAAGTTTTACCGATATTATCATCTCCTGCTTCTGCATTTGGATGGTACGCATAACCTGCATGATAATGACTCACTTTTATTTTTGTTTTACCTTTATACCCAACAAAATTATTTGCTTTAATTATTTTTGTTCTATCAGCATATATTTTATCCAAATCTTCTTTTTTATACTCTGCATAAACATTCATACTAAACATTAAAAACAATGTTGCTGTAAATAATAATTTCTTCATTTTATACTCTCCAGAATTTTCATATTCGATAAATTAGTATAAATTATACATGCTCGATCTGTAAAAATAATATCCTCATACTTATCTACTTCTATACTCACATTAATCATTTACATAAAGCACATATCTGACAACACATTTCAAGAATTAAACTAGATCAATTCTAATCCCTCTACTATTACATAACTCTACAACTCTTTTAATAATTTTTTCTTTATCGGCTTCTGAAACACGATAGAACTTTTTATCCATTCCCTTGACATATCCGATCTCATCACCACTCTCATTATTACAATCCCAGACAAAGTCTAAATGTGACATCATCTTTTCATGATCCTCATAATATTGAACAGATGATGAAAAAATTACCATATCATGTTTTTTTCTGCAACCAAGCATTTCGGAGTTAATAGAATATTTTACGTTTGATGGATCAGTATAAATTATACCAGCTCGTCCTGTAAATCGTATATCCTCACACCCATCTTGTTCTATGCTCATAATCTGTTAATCACCTCAAATATTTTAAGTTACTCATAGATATTTAATCCTCACATAATCTCCATGACTTACCTTGATAATAATTTTACAGGTTTTTAGAATATATAAATTTCATATATAACCAAATACCAATAAGTGGTAATCCACTTATAATAAAAGAAAGCGGAGATTTTAGTATAGAGCCACTCATATAATTATAAACTGTCGGAAATACCGCAAGTGCAATATAACAAGAGATATAATACACGATAGATTTTATTTTATTCTCACAAAAAAGTTTAGTCAATAAAAATATGCAAATAAGCAAACATAACATTACAACATAAGCTCCGATATCTGTTGCTCCTTTCATAAAGTCTGCTTTTAAAATCATAGCTAAGAAAATCCCACAAAATGAAAATAAAATAGCTGAAATAATAGTAACTATAAACGGTTGTTTTATATTTTCAGATATCTTTAGATGAAACTTACTTGTAACTAATATTGAGAAAAGAAGTGTTTGAGTAAGTAGCTCTGGCAATGATTTTAAATGAAATTCTAGTGGAAGTTGAGAGTAAATTATCCCCTCAATAGATGCAGGAGCAGGTCCAGATGTACATATTATGCCGATGCCTGCAATAACTGCCCATAATAATAACCATGCAAAACGTTTTTCAAAAATACTATCTTTTATTATCAGTAATATAAGTGCTAAAATAAAACCTCGTATGATCTGAAAAATTGGTCCTACTAAAACTTGAATACTATTAGTTTCACGCATAAAATACTGAACGTTATCCATTTTGAATAACTCATTGTAATTAAGTAAATTAAAGAAAATAAGACCGCAAAAAATATAGCTTATAAAATGAATAAACACTACTTTAGAAATAAACGGAATGTTTTTAAACATATCACTCTCATTAGGATTTATTTAACTGGTTTCTTCTTTGGTTTTGGAATAGGTGTAACTTTTTCTAAAATCTCTACAATCTCTTTGCAAAAATCTGTATCTTCAATATCTAAAATATAATGCTCTTTCGCACCTTTATACGGATAACCTCTATCTGCCTCACGCATCAACTCATCAATACAATCTAACTTTTTAACATACACCGTGCTATCACAAACTAAAAGCATAGGCTTATCGTTTACATATATCATATATTCGCCGAACATTTTTTTAAACCGTACAATACCAACATCATTAATCTGTTCGCACACAAACTCTATATACTCCTCAGATGTAGCCATAACAATAATAATATACTCCGTATTTCCATAATATTAAATTGAACATCAATTATATTATTATTAATTAAGTTTCTCTTTCTTCGCTTTATTTATAAACTCATCGAAATTTTTTGCGAGTGTAATAATCTCTTCCTGATCTAAATCCCTTATCGGTGAAGTAAATATTGCACCATCATTTGAGAGATCAAATCCGTAACAATTACTACCTCCATCTGTTCCAAATACAAAATATTTATCACCAAGATACCTTTTAATATCGTAATCTTTATTCAATTGAGCTAAACTTTTCAAACTCCATAATGATAAATAATTGTATCCGATATAACCTTCACCACCATCACTCCATAACAAAAATTCTTGATAGCCAGGATCACACTCGATACCTATTTCACCCATTACCTTTTTTATTCCTCTAAGCGTACAAGGAGGAACTGTACTCCAATTATCAATATTTTTCATTACTTTCTCCTACATTATGTTAGTTATGTCGCAACCATACAATGAATAACGCCATCATGACGGATAGATACAATCCATCTATATGTGTCATCAAAGATATCTATATCGTCTGCTGAATGAAACCATAAATCATAAAAATATCGATCTAGATCATTGAAAGAAATCTCATCTATATTATCGAACTTACCCCAATTTATAAACACGTTTATAGGAGCGATATCTAAAAATTTAAATAACGCAAATATAGTAAATTCAGCCTCATTACTTGCATTAAAATCTGAAACAATATTTTCTGTATATAACTTTTCCATTAATTCAGCAATCGTTAAGTGATTGAAATTTTCAAGAAGTATCTGCTGGATATTAAAGAGATCATCCTCATCTGTTAGATGTAGGAAAAACGGAAACTCTATCCCCTCTTTCTTTAATAACTCAATCTTAAAACTATCCATATACTACCTTTTCCTTTTAACTATCTAAAACCTAAACTACACATTAGCTGATTAATTTAATACTCTCCGTAATTAAATCTAAATTATTTTGTATAACTAATAAAATATTTTCAATATACTTTTTAAAAACTACTTATTTCTATGCGTGTATATTACTCTCATCTCTTTAAGCGTATTTGCATCCCACTTAATACAACGTAAAGTGCTATCATCTCCTGCATACTCAAAAACAAATGTACTCACACAAATATTATGTGGAAAGCTAGTTGTGTTTTTAAAGATAGTTTCATTCTTATGGTTTCTATTTATAGTAACTAAATTATTTGTATCATCATACTTATACTCTTCCTCTACATAGTTGCCTACAGAATCCATATTGATTGATATTTTTTTCTGTCCATTCTCTAATACACATATCTGTATATAGTCCAACTTTTTCATATTATTAAAAGAAAAAACATATTCAATATCTTCGTTGATCTCAATAAAAATATACTGATTCGGTTCATCGTTTTTTGGTAGATAACCATAGATAGCATCTATATTCTCACTTTCATCTAAAAAGTGACAAAATTTATTTCCTTTATCTGCTGGTGGAGAATCAACCTTCTTGCCCCTTTCTAATCCTTTTCTTTCAAGCTCATAAGGAGAGATATCATACAATACTGATGTCCCCCAAAAAACATTAGTAGATACATTATTCTCAAATTTTTCCTGAAAAAATGGCTCCATATCATAATCAAAAATTGTAACAAGTTCTGACATTATCTGTGTTCTGTTCATAACTATTTTTAATCCCCCTCATTTCTTAGTAACCATACTTAAAATTAATGTTATTTACCATCAATATATACATTATACTGAGTATATTAATTATCTGCAATATATTATCATAGTTACCCATAATTATTTTGTATTCAATTTAACAGTATTCACCTTAACATCAATATCAGTATTAAAATTGTTATCATAGATTAAGAAACTTTTTACATAGTATTGATTACTATTAAATGAAATTGTGAGCAATGGAGTTTTTAACGCTAACGTTGCTTTATCTAAACTATCTCCATCTATTGTATTCACATACTTTAATGAAATCTCTTTATCACTACTCTTAACAATTGCACACTTATACTCAAAACCTGTTCTATATCCATATCCTGAAAAAGTACAACCATCTTTATCTATGAATATCTCATAATCAACTGAAGCTGATCCAATATCTCCCGTATCATTAAAGACAGTCGTAACATTATATTTACCGTACCAAAACTTGTTTGATCTATTATTACTATCAATTGTATTAGTAGAATTTTCTGTAACACTATCCATATTCAGAAAATTATTTATTTTATATTGTTTATTCTCTTCTATTATAGAGACAACAATTACTATAGTTTTTTTGAGTATGTATCTGTATATGAAATTAAAAATTCATCATCTTTCTGTTTGTTTTTTTCAATTTTAAGTGTATCTAACCATTCAAGCGAACTATCTTGTGCATCAATAATAGAATCGTAACCTATTTCTGACAAGGCTATTTTATCTTGTAAAACTAATGTAAGATATCTATTTTTTATAGAGTTTATTGTTAAAAAATTATGCGTATCTTTGCTAATTTCATTAATATAACTTTTATAAAAATGATTAAGCATCTCGCTTATCTGTTTATCTTGTGAAGGAGAAAAGGTGTTGCCATATACCGATAAATTTAAGAGAGTAAAAATAAAAATACAGTAAAAAAAGTTTAACACTATTTTATATTTCATCTTTATACTCTCCTAAATTTAGCATGTATATATTTTATTTAAATCCCTACTCTGAGTCTTGATCCTCTGGATATAAGGTCAATGATGTCAACGTTCTATCTATAATAGTTATAGATATAGTGTCAATATCTTTCAAATCTGTTAACTCCGATTTGATCTTTAAAAACACATCATTAATATCAATATCTGGAAAATATTTTACAAAATCTACATCTATATAATCATCAACATAGATGTTTCTTAGTAAAAATTCATATCCATCATTATCAAACTTTAAATCATTAATGATTACCATAGCTTCAAGTTCTTGATCTGCTGTACCTATATCTGATGCGAAATCATCCATAATACTTTTAATCTTTTTTTGTGCAAAATAATTTTCTACATTATTCTCTAAATCATGATTGCACTCATCACCACACTCATGTTCATGGTCGTGATTATGTTCGTCGTTATGTTCTGTTGAAACGTCTGATAAATTCTCTATCACTAAAGTGCGATTTAACCTATGAAAAGATCTTGCAGCAAATGAAAACTCATCTAACGAATCCTCTACATCAGCATCTGATATTGCAAATATAAAAAACGCATTCTCTTCATCTGTGATATAAACAACGTATATATATTTTTCATCTTCACCAAATCGCATCGGAGCATAAACTTCTAACCCACGCATACCATCAATGATTACATAGTTAAGAGAATCAACTGTGAAATCATCTGTCATGATAGGTGTTAAAAGTCCTAACATATACTCTTCAACTTCATCTGTATCGCAACAATTTGCAACCGAATAACCTAATAATGATTTAAGAGAGTTACTCGGATATACATCGTAGCAAACAAAATAATCGTTTGATAAAATCTTCTCATATTTATCTGCTTTAATCTTTCCAAGAGAGTCAACATCGTCTATAACTTTATTGTACTCTAATGGAATTGAGAAAATATTTTTTATTGTTTCTAAATTACTATAATGCTGTGCCATTAAACCCTGCATCTAAATACACTACTTCTCCAGTAATATTTTTTGCTTTGTCGCTACATAAAAAAGTTGCTAAATGTCCACAATCTTCAATATCAATATTTCTATGAAGTGGGGCTCTTGCTGCTACTGCATCAAATAATCTACTTAATCCCTCAACGCCTCTTGCTGATAATGTTCTAACTGGACCTGCAGAAATTGCATTAATTCTCATACCTTTATTTCCTAAATCTACAGCTAAAAATCTAACTACAGCCTCAAGTGCTGCTTTAGCTACTCCCATAACATTATAGTTTGGAACAGTTTTTAACGACGCGTAATATGTTAATGTTAAGAATGATGCATTCTCTGCTAATATGTTTTCAAATTTTTGAGCTAATGAAACTAATGTGTATGCAGAAATATTTAACGCTGTAATAAAATCTTCACGTTTTGTATCTAAAAATCTTCCAGTTAATGCAGCTTTAGGTGCAAACGCTACCGAGTGGATTATCGTATCAATTTTACCGTATACTTTCTCTGCTTTCTTTACAAGTTCCTCTATTGCGTTATCATCACCCAGATCACACTCTTCGCAAAATTTTGATTCAAATCTTTCAGCTATAGGTCTAACTTGTTTTTCAAACCCTTGAGCTGCGTATGAAAATCCTACATTAGCTCCATCTTCAAACATCTGCTTAGCTATTCCGTATGCTATACTCTTATCGTTAGCAACACCGAAAATTAATACATTTTTCCCTTTCATTAATGACATTATTTGTCCTCCATATAATTTTAATTTAAATTTAAAATACCTATCAAATCTTTAATCTCTTTGATATCAATAATCTTTATATCGGCTTCTATACCTTTATTATAAGGCGTAACCATTTTTTTTATTCCAAACTTTTTAGACTCATTCATCCTGCTTAACATATTAGATGTTTGCCTAACTTGAGACGTTAAACCAACCTCTCCAACAAATACCGTATCATCACCGATAACTATATCTTTAAATGATGATAGTATCGCTACAATCACAGCAAGATCAGCTGATGGTTCTTTAATCTTTAATCCACCTGCAACATTTAGATACACATCAGCAGCTGATAGATTTATACCTAACTTTTTCTCAACTATCGCTATCAACATAGTCAACCTGTTCTGATCGAAACCTGTTGAGTTACGTTTTGGATATTGAAAAAACGTAGGCACTACTAACGCCTGTATCTCTACTATAAATGGACGTGATCCTTCAAGTACCGTTGTCAATACTCTACCTGATACTTTCTCATTTCCACTATCCATAAATAAAACATCTGATGATGACTCAACTAATCCTTCAACCGTCATCTCAAATATTCCAACCTCATCGGTTGATCCAAATCTATTTTTAACCGTACGTAATATTCTTAGTCCACGATTAAAATCACCTTCAAAATATAGTACCGTATCAACTAAATGTTCTAACGTTTTAGGTCCACCTAATGAACCATCTTTTGTTACTTGTCCTACTATGAAAACAGTTATATTATTCTGTTTAGCAATCTCGACAAGTCTATAAGTTATATACCTAATCTGACTTACTGTGCCTGCAACTGACAGAAGTTCCTTAGAGTTTATTGTTTGTATAGAGTCAACTATTATATAATCAAACTTCTGTTTCTCAATAGCGTATAAAAGATCCTCAAACGACGTTGTTGATAGTAAACTAATCTTAGATGTATCTGCACCTAATCTATCTGAACGCATTTTGATCTGTGTTAAAGACTCCTCTCCTGTAAGATATACAACACTCATATCCTTACCTGAAAGTATACCTGCTATTTGAAGTATAATTGTAGATTTTCCTATACCCGGTTCTCCACCGATCAATATAACCGATCCTGCAACTATACCACCACCTAAAACTTGATCGAACTCTTTTACACCAAGCTTTATTCTATCACTCTCAATAGACACAACAGAGTCTAGTAATACAGCCTCAGATGTTGGTTTATAGTTTGATATAGATGATGATGAACTACTACCTTTCTTCTCCACAACCTCTTCAACGAACGAGTTCCATTCATTACACTCAGGACATTTGCCTAACCATTTCGATGAAACCGATCCACACGTCTGACATATATATGTTGTTTTCTGTCTAGCCAATTTTAATCCGTATCCAATAATTTTTCTATAGTTAACTCTTCACTATAACTTCTACCTAAATGCTCATACGCCATCTTTGTTGCAACTCTGCCTCGTGGTGTTTTCTGAATAAAACCTTTATATATTAAAAACGGCTCTATAACATCTTCGATCGTATCTTTCTCTTCACTTGTTGCTGAAGCTAAAGTATCAACTCCGACTGGGCCACCTTGATACTTATCTATTATCGCATATAGAAGTCTTCTATCTGAACTATCTAAGCCTTCGCAATCAATCTCTAATCTATTTAGTCCATCTTTTGTAACTTGTAAAGTGATTATACCTTCATTAAATATATCTGCAAAATCTCGCATTCTTCTTAAAATTCTATGTGCTATACGAGGCGTACCTCTTGATCTTTTTGCGATCTCTAAGGCTGCATCTTTATGTAACACAGTATTAATTAATGTTGAGCCACGAAGAATAATTATTGCTAACTCTTCATCTGTATAGAACTCTAATCTTATTAACATTCCAAATCTATCACGCAGAGGAGAGGTTAATAAACCAGCCCTTGTTGTAGCTCCGATCAATGTAAATCTTGGAAGATCTAAACGCATCGAACGTGCAGCTGGACCTTGTCCTATTAATAAATCTAATTTATAATCTTCCATCGCTGGATATAAAATCTCTTCAATTGATGAATGAATACGATGAATTTCATCTATAAACAAAACTTCATTCTTCGATAAGTTTGTTAATAAAGCTGCAAGATCACCCGATCTTTCTATAGTCGGACCTGATGTAGTTTTTATATTAACACCTAACTCGTTTGCGATTATATATGCAAGAGTAGTTTTGCCAAGTCCTGGAGGTCCATAAAATAAACAGTGATCTAAACTTTCATCTCTATCCTTTGCTGCTTGAACAAAAACTTTTAAATTACCTATTATATTTTGTTGTCCTGTATAATCATCAAAGCTTTTTGGACGTATATCATTATTAGACTTATCTTCACTCTCAGAAATTTCCCTAAATAAATCATCATCCATCATACTTTAATCTTCCACATAAATTATTATTTACCAGCTAATTTTGTTAACGCTTTACGAAGGATAAATTCAAAATCTTCTCCTAAATCTATACCATCTAACGATTTATGTGCATCAGATTGTTTATATCCTAAATTAACTAACGCACTTAAAACATCGCCTTTTATATCGCCTGATGACATATCTGATATAATCTCATCTTTAGAAAATTTATCCTTCAACTCAACGATAATTCTCTCAGCTGATTTCTTGCCTATACCAGGGATAGTTGTAAGCATTACAGAATCTTCTGACGCTATAGCTTTCTTTAAATTATCGCCACCAACGCCACCTAAAATTTTAACAGCAACTTTAGGACCTATACCCGATACTGTGATTAATTGTAAAAATAACTTCTTCTCATCAAGATCCCCGAAACCAAATAAATATACGCCATCATCTCTACTGACATAATGAGTGTATATTATAACATCACTACCAACTGATCCTAACTTAGAGTAAGTATGTAGCGATATTAACGCCTCATATCCAACACCGTTTACATCCACAACAACCGATGTGTGATCTTTAATTATTATTTTTCCAGCTAATCTAAATATCATATCAGCTTATTCGATATCATATACGACGTCGCATGATATGATAGACATAACGCACACGCTAACGCATCTGTTATATCTAATGGAATTTTTTTATCTATTGAAATTAAATTCAAATGTAGTTCTACCATCTTTCTTACCTGTTCCTTATCTGCTCTGCCGTAACCAGATATCGCTTTCTTTATCTGTAACGCCGTGTACTCTTTTACTCGCACATTCTTTAACACTAACGCTGCAATTATAGCTCCCCTTGTTTGACCAAGAAGTAAAGCACTCCTAGCGTTCGTTGAAAAAAATATATCTTCTATCGCTGCATACTCAGGTTTATGGATATCCACAAACTCCGTTACACCTTCTACTATCTGTTTTAATCTATCTACTAACTCTGCCTTACTATCGGTTTTAACAAGTTTATGCGCTACATATTTTACGACATTATTCTCTGATGATATAAGTCCTATACCTGTACGATTTAAACCCGGATCTATACCGATAAATAACACTTACGCCTCGTCAAATGCTGAGTCGTCAATCTCGAATGCACCGTAAACTTCTTGAACATCATCAAGATCCTCTAAAGCATCTATCAATGCGATAAGTTTTTCAGCATCTTCTCCTGCTACATCAACAGTTGTTTTTGATTTCATAGTTAACTCTGAAAACTCTATCTTTACATGATTTTCAAGCAGAAAGTTTTTAACCTTTTCATACTCCGACATAGTTGTTGAAACTGTAAACATATCCTCTTCTAAAACAACATCATCAGCCCCTGCTTCAAGTGCTAAATCCATCAAAGCATCTTCTAGTATAGAGTCTGCTGGTACAACAATTATACCTTTATGTTCAAACTGCCAAGATACAGCTCCCGGTTCTGCCATACTTCCACCACGTTTAACAACAACATTTTTAACTTCCATTATCGTTCTATTGCGATTTTCAGTAAGCGCTTTAATCAATATACCTATACCACCAGTTGTATAACCTTCATACATGATATCTTCATATATCTGATTGCCACCCTCTCCAGTTCCTTTCTTTACAGCTCTATCAACATTATCTTTCGGCATATTTGCAGATCTTGCTTTATCTAACGCTAGACGTAATCGTGAATTAGAATCAGGATCTGAACCACCTATCTTCGCTGCAACTGTTAACTCTCTACCTATCTTTGTAAAAACCTTTCCACGTTTTGCATCTTGAGCAGCTTTTCTATGTTTAATATTTGCCCATTTACTATGTCCTGCCATATCGTACATCCTTATATATTATTTTGTTATAATCATCTTCTACTACTCTCATTAATACTATCTAATATAATCACTGTGAACTTTCATAATCAAACGGAAACTATAAATTATTGATTACAAATCCTGTAGCTATCTTCGGATAAAAATATGTAGATTTCTGAGGCATAACTAAACCAGCTTCTGAAACCTTTTTGATAACTTCTAAACTCTCTGGATTTAATATAAATGCGATCGATCGGTGTTCAGACATATATTTAGATGCACCATCAACCCCTTGTATAAAATGTATACCATCTTTATGCGATAGCTTATCATCTGTGAAACCTAACTCTTTCTTTAAAATTTTATTCTCTAAAAGATAGGTGTAGATTTCACGATATATTTCATGTTCACTACTATATATTTCATCTTTTATAAACATAGAGTATATCCCTGTTAAACCCATAAAACACCATCTACCAAAGGTACCGTTATTAGCTTCTAATACTTTATTCATCGCATCTATACTATCTAACTTTTCAATATTAAAATCTGATGATAAATTTTTAAGTAGTTGTTCTTCATCGTAATCAGCATCAACATCTACTACTCTATGAGTTGAAAATAAATTTAATCCATCATCACAAAAATTGATAAACATCATTAAAACATAATCGTAATCACGCTCTACATCGCTATCTATCCCTTCTGCTTTACGCATATCATCTCTATATGTTACAGCTGTCTCATAACGGTGATGCCCATCTGCAATATAGATAGATTTATCTTGCATAAAATTACTTATATCCTCAATCATCTTCTTATCAGAAACTTTCCATAAACGATGTTTAACACCATCATCATCAGTGGCACAAGCATCATGAGTACTGTTCTTAGCACTATCAAATGTAGGTTTTAACTCTTTACCGTTATCTGAATATAAACCGAAAATTGATGACATATTTGTCTTACTTGCTTTCATAAGTTCATATCTATCGATCTTTGGACCTGCATGTGTTTTCTCATGTGGATACACAACGCCTTTACCGAACTCAGATAGTTTTAATAAACCGAAGAAACCAGTTCGTGTATACGTGTTTCCATCATAACTATATTCCTGCTCGTATAAATAATATGAAGGCTCATCATCTTTTAATAGATAATTATCCTCAATCCATTTACCGTATAACGCAGCTGCATCAGTATAGCGATCTTCTCCACCAATAGGTAGATCGATATTTACTATATTATGATCTGATCTTGACACAAACGCTTCTCGCATCTCATCTGAAATAACATCGTACGGAGGAGTAATCACCTGTTTCAGCAACACCTTTTCTAAGTTATATCGAACACCTTGAAACGCTCTCACTATAGCCATAAAACAAAACTCCTAAATAGATATAAAATTATAACTACTTACTATTTAAAATAATACAAACTTAACAAACATAATTTATTAACTTTAGAAACTATATAATCAACTTAGCAAACTTACGCTTGCTAACTCTTAAAACTACTTAATCAACTTAGCAAACTTACGCTTGCCAACTTTTAAAATACTCTCACTATCAACTATCATACTCAGATCCGCTGCTCGTTCATTATTTAAACTTACTCCACCTTGATCGGCTAAACGTCTAGCGTTTGAACGGCTATCTGCAAAATTTAAATTCATTACTATATCAAGAAGTGTTTCTCCTTTTAAAGTATACTCTAAAATATCATCTGGAATTTCTTTCTTTGCAAAAATCTTCTCGAACTTCTCTCTAGCTTCAATCGCACTTGATGATGAATGATAACGCTCTATGATCTCCATCGCAAAAAGTTTCTTAGCTTCCATAGGATGAAGCGATCCATTTGCAATATCTAACTTCATCTTATCTATATCACTTATACTTTTATTAGATAAAAGGGTATAATATTTAATCATTAAATCATCTGATATCGACATCAACTTGCCGAACATATCATCAGCCTGTTCAGATATTCCAACGTAGTTACCAAGCGATTTACTCATCTTCATCACGCCATCTAAACCTTCAATAATCGGCATAGTGATCGCAACTTGTGGTTTTAAACCGTAATCTCGTAACAACTCTCTACCAACTAATAAATTGAATTTTTGATCTGTACCACCTAACTCAATATCTGCCTTCATAGCTACAGAATCGTAACCTTGCATTAACGGATATAAAAACTCATGCACTCCGATCGGCTGATGATCTTTATATCGTTTTGCAAAATCATCTCGCTCTAAAATTCTTGCAACTGTATATTTTGACATCAACTCTAAAACACCACGAGTACCTAACTTATCTAACCATACAGAATTAAACACTACCTCTGTTTTTGACGGATCTAAAACTTTATATACCTGCTCTTTATACGTCTCTGCATTTGACAAAACCTCTTCCTTAGTCAACGCTTTACGAGTTTCTGATTTACCCGATGGATCTCCTATCATACCTGTGAAATCACCGATTAAAAACTTTACATTATGTCCTAAATCTTGAAAATGTTTAAGCTTCTGCAACACAACCGTATGTCCTAAATGTAGATCTGGAGCTGTTGGATCAAAACCAGCTTTAACCGTTAACGGTCTACCCTCTTTCAACTTAGAGATTAAATCATCTAATGAAATAATCTCCTCTGTTCCACGTTTTATAAGCTCTAAGGATTGATCTATATCTATCACAATATCTCCAAACAATAATTAATTTATCACACCTAAATTTTTTAAACCAACACACTAATCTAAAAAATTAATAACACTAAATAACAAACCGATAACGCTGGTGCAAACGGGATACGAATATTATTAACGCTCAATCCTCGTTTCTTGAAATTATATCTCATCATCAACCATGTAATAATTCCAACCATAGATGACACAATCAAAATCAACGATATGTGTAACACAAGCTCTGTTGCATTATAATATGGAGTACACATAATAATTGCACCAAACAATATTATATCGCCATCACCCATTGAATCTCTTTTAAAAATCACTCTCATCGTTGCAGATAAAAGATATAATAGTAAAAAACCTGCTGCAAATCCCATCAATCTATTTATAAAATATAGATCGCCATCTCTTGAAAAACCTGCATCTAGCAACGGTAATAATATCAATATTATTAGATAAATCTCTGGGATCATACCTGATTTAAATCTATCATCTAATGATGTTACAATATCTGTAAACGATATCAATATTAAAATATAAACAACAGATATTTTAAAAACTATATCCCCGATCATTGCTGATGAAAAATTGTATACGAAAAGAAATAGTATCGGAGTAATTAACTCCAATACTAAATATATTATCGGTATCTTAACGTTACAGTTACGACATCTACCCTTTAACATTATATAACTTAGAATAGGGATATTATCGTAAAAACTTATCTTACTTCTACACTCTGGACACTCTGATCTAACTGGGATTAAAATAGATCCACCGTACGGAACTCTATAAATTAACACCGATGCAAAGCTTCCAAAAATTAAACCTAGTAAAATAATTATAACGCTTTCCATAGATAAATATTACGCCTCAAATAAAGTAGGTTTATATAAATCTTTTGGATCAAACACAAGAAAAATCATATCGTTATTGTTTGCAAACTCTATACACTCCTGCAAACCAACAACTAATGTTTTTCCAGCTTCAACTGCTAAAACTTTACCTTTATTTTCAACAACTGCTTTAAATGATGCCATACCTACTACTGGTAGATCAAATCTATCATCTTGTTGTGGTTTTGCAGCCTTAACAACAACAGCATCTTCTACAGCTAACGTACAACCTCTTGCAATTGTTTTATCTGTTCCTTCTGCTGACTCTACAGCCATAACATTAAGTTTTTTAACAACTACTGTTTGTCCAACATCTAGTCTACCAAGCTCACACGCAACTGTGTAGCCGAATTCAATATCTTTCATCATCGCTTTTGTAGGTTTAGATTTTGAATATACTCCTACCTCTGGAACTATCTTTGCCAATACTTCTGACTGTGACATAATTGTAATACCTCTACTTTCAAATTCTTTAACTACTGCATAATGTATAGTATCATTGTTTCTGTTTTTTAATCTAAATAATATCCATAAAGCTCTTAAATCTGGTTTTAAATTTCCACCATCTAAAACTGTCTTATCCATCTTACCTATCATAAGTAGATGAGTAATACCCTCTTTCTTGAAAATACTTAATACCTTGCCTACTTTCGCTATACCTGTTAAATATACTTTACTAACAATCTTCTCTAACCTAGCCTTAACTTCATTCTCATTAAAAACAATTGATATCGTTTCAACACCTTTCTCTTTTAACGCCTCTGCAGCTAGTATCGGTAAATTTCCATCACCCGATATTATTGCAACCTTCATTATAAAACTACCTCCTCTCCATAAAGATTTTTCTTTATTAAATTATCTATTATGAGAGCCACTTGCAATGAACGTAAATCGTGCTCTACTGTAACTTCTCTACTCTTCTTCCCTGAGATACAATCTATAAAATGTGTGATCTCTAACTTTAACGGATTATCCTTATATACAAAAAGACGCTCTTGAGTAAACTCATTTTTATACCTTACTTCATTATCTCCAAATGACTGCTCAGTTTGTCCTGATCTAAATATATTTATATCTTGAGATGTAAAATCTAAAACGATTAACGAATCCTCTTCATAGATAGACATAAGTCGCTCTTTCATCTGCGATACTCTACTTACATGGATATGTGCTACCGTACCGTTCTCAAATAAAAGATTAACCGATGCAAAATCCGCTATACTAGATTTTATAGGCGCACCCATAACTTGAATAACTTTAACTGTTGAACCTACAATATTGATAATTATATCTATATCGTGGATCATCAAATCTAAAACTATACTATCTGAAATAAAGTTATAATTAAATGGTCCTACTCGTTTTGAATCAATTAATATAGGGTTGTTGGAGATCTTCTTAAACTCTGATATAGCTCCGTTAAATCTTTCAACGTGCCCTATATGCAGAACAAGATTTTTAGCTTGTGCTATTTCAAAAAGCTCAGTTGCTTGAGCATAATCGGTTGTTATCGGTTTCTCTACTAATAAATGTTTACCTAATAATAAACACTCTTTCGCTATCTCATAATGATATCTTGTCGGTGCAGCAATCGTAACTGCATCTACCATATCCAACATATCACGGTAATCTTTATATCCCTTAACTCCTGACTGTGATGAATATGTTGCTAAATTCTTTTCATCTACATCAGAAATCCCTACAAGTTCCATACCTTTTACTTCAGGAGCAAGATTTAGATGATATTTACCCATCTTACCTATGCCTATAATTCCTGTTCTTACCATAATATTAATCCACCCTTATATTATTTTCTAAGTAATGGTCTCTTCGAGTTAATTATAAAATCTCTAAATATCACTATCTCTTCATATTGGACAAGATTACATAACTTATCAACTACATCATTCTTTGAAAGAGACGTATCCATCAATATCCCTACTGCAGATTTAATCTCTGCTCTAACTGGAGGCTTAACATCACGTCTTTTAAGTCCAACAACATTCAATCCTTGTATTTCAAGATCATTACCCGATACTAAAACATACGGAGGTATATCCATGCGTACAGCTGATGCACCTCCAACCATAGAATACGATCCTACAGATACAAATTGATGTAACGCTGCACAGCCTCCGATAATAGCACCTTTATCTATATGGCTATGCCCACCGACCATAGCTCCTGTTGAGAGAATAACATCATCTCCAACAATACAATCATGACCTAAATGTGTTAACGCCATAATAAAAATATTGTCCCCTAAAACTGTTTCCCAACTCTCTTTAGTCGTGCCTCTATGAATTGGAGCGTACTCTCGTATTATACAATTCTTACCGATCTTTAATTTAGTATCCTCGCCCTTATAACTATAATCTTGAGGATCTGCACCTAAATGAGAGTGCGGATAAACCTTCGTACCTTCACCTATTTCTGTATATTTATCAATGTAACTATTACGACCAATCCAAACATTATCACCGATCTTACATCCTTTACCGATATAAACTCCAGCTTCAATAATCGCTGTGTCTGATATCTCTGATGAACTATCAATCTCTGCAGTTTTGTGTATTGACATAACACTCTCCGTAAATTAGCTAGACATATATAATGACATCAATGTTGAACATGCAAGCTTTCCATCAACTGTAGCTTTACACTCAAAATACCATAAATTCATCTTATCTTTTATATACTTTGACTCTAATGTAAGAACATCACCAGGTCTTACTTGTGCCTTAAATTTACTACTATCTAAAGATGTGAAAAAACAATCTTTTATTAAATTTATATCATTTCCTCTATCATCAAATATCAACTTAGCTAATACACCTGATACTTGTGCTAAAGACTCAAGAATAACTACTCCCGGAAGGATCGGATAAGTTGGAAAATGTCCTTGGAAAAAATTCTCGTTTATTGTTACATTCTTCACACCTACAATACTATCTTCTGTAAATGAAAGAACTTTATCTAAAAATAGAAATGGGTATCTATGTGGTAGATATACTTCCCTTATTTCATCAATATTAATTACTCTTGTTTTCAAGGTCTTTGACCCTCCTTAATAATTCTGGCAATTTTGCAAAAATAGCAAATGATCGTGCATATTTTGACATAGGCATACAAGGTGAACCCATATACATACCTGCCTCTTTTATATCGTTATTCACACCTGCTTGTCCACCAAAAATAGTGTTCGAAGCTATATTTATGTGATCTGAAAAACCAGCTTGACCTGCAACTAAAACATGATCACCAACTACCATCGATCCTGAAAAGCCTGCTTGTGAAGCAACTAAACATGATTTACCGATAACTGTATTATGTCCAACCATTACAAGAGCTGCAAGTTTCGTTCCTCTTGAGACTACTGTTGAACCTAATGTTGCTCGATCTACACAAGTGTTAGCTCCTATCTCAACGTAATCAGCTAGAACAACATTACCCTTCTGTTGAATTCTTACAGGAAGATCTCCCGTTGGTATAAATCCAAATCCATCTCCACCTATTACAGCTCCAGAATGAAGAATAACATTATCACCTATTACAACATCATCACATACAGTTACGTTAGGATAAATTATACAGTTTGAACCGATCTTCACAGATTTTCCTATAACCGTATTATGCTTAATAATAGTGTTTGATCCTATAACTGTATCATCACCTATCACTACAAAATGTCCGATCTCTACTGGTGATGAAATATCTACACCATCACCTATTATAGAGTGTGATGAAATATTATGTTTAACAGCCTCTGCTGGAAAAAATAAATTCATTAACTTAACTACAGAAAGTCTACTATCACGAACTTTAAGTATCGGCTTACCAAAATCTTGCTTCCTCTTATATATCTCATCTGAAATAATTAAAGCTGTAGCATCACCGTCTGATTGTTTCAACTTTGAGATTAATGATAATATAGATACTGTATTACTAACTTGAAAATCAATTGATGAGATACCATTCACTTCAATATCATCACCTATCAACTCTCCACCGATTAACTCTGCAAGAAATGATAGTTTGTAATACAGTATAGATACTTTATTATCACTCATTTATTTCTTTTTCCAAACTGCATTATATCTTTTAACAATCTCTGTTGTGATATCTAGTTTAGGATTTACGTACGCAGCTCCTGCTTCTTTCGCTTCAAGAATAAGATCTAACTTTTTCTCTTTTGCATACGCATCAATAATCTTTTTCATCTCTACAACTATACCACTAACAAGTTGCATTTGCTTACGTTGCAACTCATCACTTGTATCTTTCTCTAATCTTTCAAGTTCAACTTTCTTCTTTTGAACATCAGCAACTTTCTTCTGTAAAGCAGTTTGAGTTAAAACACCACGTTGAGTTTCGATCTCTTTAGATATAGTCTCAACTTCTTTAGCTATTCTAACGCCTCTTGCTTGTGCTGCTTCTAACTCTTTCTGTAAAGCAGTATTCGCTTTCTTACCTGCTTCTGATTCATTCATCGCTCTTTCAAGGTCTATTATAGCAATAGATACCTGTGCTGATGCTGTGCCTAATGCAAAAAACAACGTAACCAATGTAAAATACAAAATCTTTTTCATAAATCTAATCTCCACTTTATAGTATTATAAGAAATTTTAACAAAAACAGCAATTATATATTATAACTAGAATATATTACCTAATCAAAACTCAAACCAGTATAGATTTTCATCTTAATGATATCCCGTTTATAAACAACTCTAACCTAAATACACATAACAACAACTATTATTTAGCAACTAAAAAGCTCTAACTAAATAAAACTCAAAATCACAACGTAACTATATATCGTAACTAGAATGTCCCACCGATTGAAAACTCAAATCTGTATGGATCTTCATCAGGTTTCTTATCTAACTTATAACCGAACTCTAATCTAAACATACCCATCGGTGTTGACCAACGGATACCTGCTCCAATAGATTCTCGTGTACCGTTTTCAAATAAATTTTCACCTACATCATTTACTTGTCCTATATCAAAAAATATTAATCCTCTAAGTTTGATATCCTCTTTTAATGGAAAAATTAACTCAATATTACCTTGTGCAAATTTATCTCCACCGTATCTATAGCCTGCACTATCAACTGGTGATATATCGCCGTATCCAAAACCACGAATACTATTTATACCACCTAATCTAAATCTTTCATCTATAGGAATTGGAGAATCCCCTGTTGGAAAAATAAACCCTACCTTAACTCTTAAAAATAAAACTATATTTGCAAATAATGGAATGAACTGAACACTCTCTGCACCAACTTTGACAAAATCAGCATCGCCACCTAAAAATGTTCCTGCAAGATCAACATAAAGCTCACTCTTATTACCTTTCTTAGGATCTATATAATTATCTAAATTGTTCCATATAATTGACGGAGAAAAACTATGTGTCCAAATACGACCTTGCTGACTTTTTATAATCTCTGAAGCATCTACTGGTATATCATATATATTAACATTATATATCGAAAATCTATAATTCATAAATAAACGTCGCTTAACAATTGCATGACCTACACGAATAGATCCACCTGTTGACTCTCTCGTATACTCATCCCATACATACGTCATATTAAAAGCATCTAATCCAGCAGATACCTGCCAATCAAATAACCACGGCTCTGTATAACTAAATGAGAAATCTGTACGGATTTTTGAAACCTCAGCTTGTAATGATACCGTATGTCCAAGTCCTAAAAAGTTGTTACGCTGCAGTTGAACTGAACCTAATAATCCATCTAGTGTTGAGTACGCTACACCGAACGTGAATGATCCTGTTGACTCCTCTTCTACTGTAATTATTACATCAACCGTAGTCGGAGTTACTTGTACCTCTCGGATTTCAACATTTGAAAAGTAACCTGTAGACATAATATTCGCACGGGCTTGATTGAGATATGAACTATTATATATCTCTCCTTCCATCTGATCTATCTGACGCCTTATTACATTATCACGAGTTGTTCTATTTCCCTCAATCTCAATCCTATTAACTGTAACTAAATTACCCGGATCAATCTTATATGTAATATCAACTTCTTTCGTCTCATCATCTAGCTGAATAACAGGTTCTATATTCGCATAGGCGTAACCTATTGATGAAAATTGTCCTGTTAAATTAAGGATATCTTGCTGATACTGCTGGATATTGAATATTCCATCTACCTTTAATAATGTAGCTTTCTTTAAATCTTCTTGTGAGATAATAGAACTCTCTGTGTACAGTATTGATCTAACTTTATATTGAGAATTCTCTTCTATTTTAATAGTCATATTGATCTTATTTGGATCATCATCATCTATACTTAACTCTGGCTCTGAAACAGAAACTTTAGCGTATCCTTCTGTAAGATATAAAAGTCTCGTGATCTCTCTTGTTGCAATAATCATATCTTTTTGAATTTTACCACTTGATGATATGAGCGTCCAAAAATGACGCTCTTGAGTTGGGATTGCACTTTTTATTGTATCATCTGATATATTTTTATTACCTATTAATATAATATTATATATCTTCGATTTTGAGGCTTCTTCGATTGTAAAAATAACATCAACGCTATTTACAGTTCTCTCTTCTATACTAAAAGCTATCTTTGTGCCGTATCTATTTTCATCTTCATAGAACGCAAGTAGATCCATCATCGCTTTTTCAACAGCTATAAAACTTAATTTATCGCCTCTCTTCAATGATACTTCATCTTTCAATTTAGACGCTTTCTCTGTTTCGTTTCCTTCAAACCTAATACTTGATATAAGTGGCATTTCATCAATTATATATTTTAAAACAACTTTACCATCTATAACTTCAAAATCTACACCTATATCTAAAAATAATCCCGTTGAATATAATGTCTTTACCGTCGCATCAATAAGTTCAATACTGTACTCATCACCTGCTTTCAAGGTGTACTGTTCAATATTAGATAAAGGAACTCTACGATATCCCTCTATAATAACCTCATCAAGAACAGCAGCTATCGACTCCTCTGATAAAACATGAAAAGGGATAATAATAAGATTTAATAAAAGTGTTGCCTTAATGAAAAACTTCAACATTTAAATACCTAGCTTCGACAAAAACGGTTTAATCTCTAAATGTTTTGTCCTAATTGTATATCTATTTGCAACAAGTCTTGCAGTTGATTGCATGATTGTTTCTAACTCTAACATACCATTCTTTTTTATCGTTTCTCCTGTTGATACAAGATCTACTATAAAATCAGATAAACCCACTATCGGAGCGATCTCTATCGATCCATAAAGTTTCATCGTCTCAACTTCAAAACCTTTCTTCATGAAAAAAGATTTTGTGATACTTGGATATTTTGTAGCTACCTTCATATTGTGATGGTAACCTATATTACTATCCTTTATCCCTGCAACAGATAATCTACAATGTCCAAAACCTAAATCCATCATCTCAAAAAGATTAGGGCTTAACTCCTCTAATATATCTTTACCTATAACTCCAAAATCCGCAGCTCCGTTTTCAACGTAGCTTGGGATATCCATATTACGGATAAGTAAAAATCTTATTGAGCCATCTGCTGTTGTAAAAATTAATTTACGTGAATTAAAATCTATTACATCTCTGCTACAAATTCCACGTGATACAAAAAGATCCAGACTCTCCTCAGCTAGTCTCCCTTTAGGTAATGCTATAGAGATGCTCATGCTACTGAACCTCGCTCTTTACTCTTTTTATATCTGCACCTAGATTTGATAACTTCTTCTCAAACGTCTCATACCCTCTGTCAAGATGATATATACGACTTATCTCACTTTCACTATCTGCAATAAGTCCTGCTATTACTAAACCTGCCGATGCTCTAAGGTCTGATGCCATTATCTGTGCACCTGTAAAATGTTTCACACCTTTAACAGTTGCTGTATCGCCATCAACATTTATATCTGCACCCATTCGCTTATACTCTGCAACGTGCATAAATCTATTCTCAAAAATATTCTCGGCAACTGATGATACTCCATCAGCCTTTAACATCGCTGCCATAAACTGTGCTTGCATATCTGTTGGAAATCCCGGATACACCGATGTCTCTATATCAACCGATTTAACATCACCTGATGATGTAGCAGTTAATGTATTATCATTCTCTATATCTAACTCTAAACCTGCTTCTTCTAAAGCATTTAATATCGCCGTCATTGATGATATAGGAGCGTTATGTACCTTGATCTTTCCACCTGTTGCAGTAACTGCTGCTAAAAATGTTCCACACTCTATTCTATCTGGCATAACTTCATAATCAACCGATTTAAGCGATGAAACTCCATCAATTATTATACATGGCGTTCCAGCACCATCTATCGTTGCACCCATCTTAATTAAAATATTAGCTAAATCCTCTATCTCTGGTTCGGTCGCTGCATTATTAAGAGTAGTTCTACCCTCTGCTAACGTCGCAGCCATTAAAATATTCTCCGTACCCGTAACAGTTACCTTTTCAAAATCTATTACACAACCTCGTAACTTCTCACAAACAGCGTGAATATATCCATCTTGTACAGTTATCGTCGCACCCATCTTCTCTAAAGCGCTAATATGTAGATCTACTGGACGCTCACCTATCGCACAACCACCCGGAAGTGATACCCTCGCCTCGCCTCGTTTTGCAAGAATAGGACCTAAAAGAAGTATCGACGCTCGCATAGTTTTTACTAAATCGTACGGTACTTCTATTAAATTATCCTCTCCATTATTAGTAAGGTGTAATACATTACCTTCAAATACATGAGTGATACCTAATGTAAGCAATAACTTACTCATAGTCTTAATATCATTCAATAGTGGGATATTTGAGATCTGATAACTACCCTCTGATAAGATAGTCGCTGCTAATATAGGAAGTGCAGCATTCTTCGCTCCAGAGATATAGACATCTCCGTAAAGCTTATTTTGTCCAACAACGATCAGCTTCTCCAATTGTTTACCCCTTACTACAAACTAATACTCTATTAATTCCTAAATAATCTTTTAAAAAATAATGAGTTAGTCCGTATTTATAGCACAGTTCTCTAAGATAATCTGATTGATTAAAACCTATCTCGGTTATTAAAATCTTCCTATCCATACACTGTGTAAGAAAATATATTAACATATTATAATAAAATAATCCATTATCTTTTGTAACAAGAGCAATCTTAGGTTCATACTTTAAACTTTCAACCATTTCTATATAATAATCTTCTGAAACATAAGGTGGATTTGCTAATATAATATCGTTATCTATCAGAATACTCTCAACATTGCTCTCAACAGATAGATCTAATTGAACTATATCTATCCTCGTGCCAACATCAAACTTATCTACATTTTTTTGAACTACTTTTAACGCCTCATCTGAAATATCTACAACCTTTACCTTTAATTCTTCTATCTCATTTAATAGCGTTATACCTACTACACCCGATCCTGTAAAAAGATCTACAACCTTCAATTCAGCTAAAGCTTTATCTAATAGTTTTTGATTTTTTATAAGTCGTATAGCTTCTGATATAAGTATCTCTGTTTCAACTCTTGGAATTAAAACTCCACTGTCAACATAAAACTCATAGCCATAAAACTCTCGTCTACCTGTTATATAAGCAACGGGGATTTTTTTACTAATTTTCGATAATACAACATCAAGTAACGACGAAGAAATAACTGTATCACTACTAAGTGATGTAACCTCGCTATACGGAATATCTAACATAAATGATATTAAATCTAATCTATCTGATAGATTTAAAACTTGAGATTTAATCTCTCTATGAAAATCATCTATCCTCATAGTTAAAGTTTATAAACCTGCCGTCTTTAATCTCTCTGCTTGATGAAAGTTTGCTAGTAGATCTAAAACTTCATCTAACACGCCTTCCATAACTCTATCTAAACTGTAGATTGTTAAATTGATACGGTGATCAGTTAATCTGTTTTGAGGAAAGTTATACGTTCTAATTCTCTCTGATCTATCTCCTGATCCTACCTGTAACTTTCTTGAGTCTGCTTGCTCTTTTGCAGCTTTATTCATCTCTTCTTCTAAGATTTTTGATCTTAGATGTTTCATAGCTTTCTCTTTATTCTTGATCTGACTTCTCTCATCTTGACAAGTTACAACTATATTCGTTGGGATATGTGTGATCCTTACAGCTGAATCTGTTGTATTAACATGCTGTCCACCTGCACCACCTGCACGATATACATCTATACGTAAATCTTTCTGTTCTATAGCAACATCTATATCATCTGCCTCTGGTAAAACAGCTACCGTACAAGCTGATGTATGAACTCTTCCTGAACTCTCGGTATCTGGAATACGTTGAACTCTATGTCCACCTGCTTCAAACTTTAATCTACTAAATGCACCTTGTCCTTTGATAAGTAAAACTATATCTTTATATCCACCTAGTCCTGTTTCACTCATCTCTACAATCTCTACTTTATAACGCTTTAACTCTGCATATCGTGTATACATTCTATATAAATCCGCAGCAAATAACGATGCCTCATCGCCACCTGTTCCTGCTCTGATCTCTAAATAAATATTTTTATCATCGTACGGATCTTTTGGAAGAAGTAACATTCTTAGATCATCTTCGTATTTAGTAATCTCTACTTTTAAATCTAAAATCTCTTGTTCAGCCATATCTTTCATCTCTTTATCGCCTGATGTAAGAAGCTCTTCTGCACCACTTATATCTGTTGCTAAAGATTTTAGTTTTAAATATACGTCAACAATCTCTCTCTTATCTGAATGCTCTTTCGATAACTTTCTATACTGATCTTGATCCTTAATAACCTCTGGATCTGATAGCAAATCATTCAACGTGTTATAGCGTTCAACGATCTCATCTAACTTATCATACATACTCTATACCTTCCTGTTTAACATATACATCATCAGGAGTTATAGCCTCTTTTATAGATACTAACGCTACCTCTAACATACTATCATCTGGTTCATTCGTTGTAAGTCTCTGTAACCATAAACCCGGTGAGATTAACAATTTAACAATTATATTTTTAGAATACTTATCCGACAACTTTAATATCTCATAAGAGATACCTGCAATCAACGGAATAAAAACTATTCGTGAACCAAATTTTATTATAAAATGAGAGTCTCCAGGTACAAGTGAAAATACAAATATCGCAACTATCATAACAATAAGCAGAAAACTTGTGCCACATCTTGGATGTAAACTACTCATGCTTTTTGCGTTCTCAATAGTTAAATCTAAATCCTGTTCGTAAGTATATATAGCCTTATGCTCTGCACCATGATATGCAAAAACTCGCTTAATATCTTTTAACCTAGATATTATATATATGTATGCTACAAAAAATATCACCCGTATAATACCATCAACAAAGTTGAACAGTAAATACGATTTACCAACAGCTGGAATAATCGCTTTTGAAAGATCTGTTAATAGTAAAGGTAGATATACAAATAATCCTATCCCTATCAACAACCCACCTATAATTGATAGATATGTTTCTAACTTCTTCTTAAACGGAGTAGACTCTTTCTCATCTGGCATAGCATACTCTGCTGAAAGATTAAGCGCTTTTATACCTAAAACTAGTGAATCATATAATCCGATTAAACCTCTCAAAATAGGTTTTTTAAAGATCGGTTTTTTATCTATTGAGATACTCTCTCGCTTTACAACAATCTGTCCATCAGGCTTTCTAACAGCTATTACAAACTTGTTAGGTGCACGCATCATAACGCCTTCAATTAACGCCTGTCCACCGATATTCGGTTTCTTCTTTATATTCAAGCTACAATCAGCTTTATTCATTTAACTCTTCTCCTTAATTAATGCTATGTGGATTTTTACCTCTTTAGCAAGTCCACAGTTAAATTTACCTTCACTACATCTACCTCTAACACATGATGGCCCTGCTGATTTAAATATCACTGGTGCTATACTGTGTGCTAATCCTAACATTCTATCTGATAAATCACGGATCTCCCATTGAGCTCTATTGCACGATCTTAATGAGAAAAAATGTAGCAACTCTCTTGCGTTCATCGTTACAATAATTTTTGTCTCTGCAGCGTTCGGCAAAATATATCTTGCATCCTCTGCTGGAACATTTAATGATAACAACTCATCATATAGTTTAGCTATATCACTCATCAAACTATCAAACTTAGCGTGTGATTGTTTATCTGCTTTTATACTATCAGGAGTGATATATTCAAACCCGCCATCTGACTTAACATAGCGTTGTGATTGCTGTGAATACGATGCTAATCTGTGTCTAACAAGTTGATGTGTTAATACCCTTGAAACACCCTCTATCGAAAATGAAAATGAAACGTGTTCAAGCACAGATAAATGTCCCATACTAACGATACCATTTATGAAATCGTGTTGATCGTTACTCTCTATCTTATTTTTAAGTGATGATATATCTGATGGAGAGTAACAAAGCTTTGCAGCCATTGCAACCTTTAGCTCTGCATCAGACGGATATGATAATAGTTCAACATTTAAAGACATAAACTAACCCACCCACATTATTAATAATGTTACTGAAAAACTTCTTCATTTATATAATTCCTCTAACATTTTTGTATAGAAAACATCGTATATATATAATATTTACATCATAACATTTGTATAGATAATCTTTATATATATTATAATAGAAAATATGCTATATCAACATTTTTATAATATAGTAAATAGTCTAACTAATTACAATACATTAATCTATATATTTATGCAATTTATTTATATAAAAAAGATATGATTAAAATGATTAAAAACAGAATAATGCAGATATAAATATTTACACATAAAAAAACTCTCCCACCAACTGGCAGAAGAGTTTTTTATATAATTATATTAACTAAATTTTATTATACACTACTATTGAACTATCGTACCAGAAGTTTTTATACCAGTTATAGTTTTTGTAGCTGTACCATCTTCAAACTCATAACCAGTTTTTAAATTGATCGTAAGAGAAACAGTTGGATCAATCAATTGAGTGCTTGTAACTTCAACTACTAGTCCATTGCTATTTTCAATATCGTCTAGATTAATATTAACTGCATCAGCTAAAGTAGGATTTTGCATAATATATTTTAAAAATGATGCCATAATACCACCTGCAAGAACTTTTTTCGTGAAAGGAACAGCAACATTAGTACCTTTTGTAAATGCTATAGCTTGAGCACTATTTGACAGTTCTCCATTAACTATAATATTAGGTGTAGCAGTAATCACAATAACATCAGTTGACTCAGCTGCACTAATTGCATCAGCACTGATATCTAAATCAATATCATTTATAACTACAGGCTCAGTTGGTGGCGTAACACCCGCAGTGCTTTTTACAAGTTTAGTTTTAAGATCAAGTATATGAAAGATATACCCATTGTCAAATAATATATTATTATTTTCATCAATTATATTTGTAAATATCATTACGCCATACATATCATGTTCGCCTGCAACAAGTTTCGCATCATCAGCTTTTGTGATACCATCAAGACTATGCATCACAGATACAACTTGTTTCTTACCACCATAATTGGCAACTGCAATTGCCGATTGCCAGAACTGGTCATATGTTATTGGTAAAGCCTTAGGTATAGTTGTTGTAACTGGCGTACTACTAGCTACTAATTGACCTTTAGTAATAACAGTTGAACCTTCACCATCGCTACCTCCAGTAAATTCAATCCCGTAATTATTCTCTTGTGTAAAAGTATAGTTTATGTCAGAAGCCTTTACGAAAGTAGGTTTTGCAAACTTATGAGCTGAGCTTGTAAGAGTTACTGTAAATACTTTTTCAGCATAACCACGTACAGGTAATAATACTAAGTCTACAGTAACTGATTTCTCATCATCTGATACCTCAATTTTAGCATTAAAAGTTGATATATTCTGCTTTCTTAATTCATAATATATATTGCGACTGGCACGATCAGAAGATCTACCTGCATTTCCTATACCGACAAAATGACTCACAAGTATTTGTACTAATTCAGCTGCCATATTACTTGGTGTTATATCCTTAGTTAATATGTCTGTATCAGTAGTGTTTATCGTGAAAACTCCACCTTTCAGAGACATTGTTGTATTAGGTGAAAAACCCGTAACCGTTGCTCCATTCGGATCAGCTTGATCATTAATCTTAATATCGAAATCTTTTACAGATATCTGAGTTCCACCACCTGTACCACCACCTGTTCCTGCACCACTTCCACTATCATCAGCACATCCTACCATAAATAAGCTTAAACCAAAAACCAATAACAATAATTTTTTCATGAACAACTCCTTTTTTTTGTTGTGTTGTGATTATATATTGTAAGAAATAAATCGTATTCTACATATTTCTAATATACAATTATAAGTATATAACCAAACGCTTAAATGTCAATAATTATAACATAAGCATATATAAAAAACTCTCCCACCAACTGGCAGAAGAGTTTTTTATATAATTATATTAACTAAATTTTATTCTAAATAATAAATTAACTACTACTCAATAGCATATGAGCATAATTAAATAATATAAAAATATTTTTCCATCAACTGTAGCTATATAGCCACAAAGTATGATTACTTAGTTTTAGTTGCTGTTTTTTCAGCTTCTGGTTTATGTTTGTCGTATTTTCTCATGAATTTCTCAATTCTACCTGCAGTATCGACAAATTTTTGCTTACCAGTATAAAACGGATGACAGTTTGAACAGATCGCAATAGATGTTTTATCTGTCGTTGACTTACTTCTATGTTCTGCACCACAAGCACATTTAAATACAACGTCATTGTATTCAGGATGAATATTCTCTCTCATTACTTATCTCCAAAAAAAATTTTAATGGTTACCAACCATACGGCTACCAATCTGTAACGTAGCTAAGTATTCTATAATATTTTTATCAATATTGCAATACATATCTATATAATACAGATATATCATACATCTAACTTTTACATAATATAAACTCTTTATATATAAAAT
>CAMRDM010000018.1 GCA_947041225.1 uncultured Deferribacteraceae bacterium
TTTCCTCTCCTTATTTAGTTTTTAATGTAAGGAGAGGATATATATTGAATAACAAGTATTGATTTAAAATATAAGCCCATGCCTTTCGGTGTGGGCTTTATTATATTTGAATATAATTTTGAATATATCTCATAATTGATAATTTATAATTTATAATATTTCTTATTCTAACTACTTTCTTGATTAAGGTATATAACTATTTTTTCTGCAAGATTATTTGGTATTTTAACTAAATCTAGTAGTTCTTCTTTAGTTAGATTTTTTCTTGAATGTATATCTGGTATAGTTTGCAGTATGATTTTTAATCGTTTAATTCCTAACCCTTCAATCTCAAGCAGAGGAGATTTAGTGATCGCATTGAGTGCTAATTTTCTACTATATGTTATCGCAAATCTATGAGCTTCATCTCTGATATTTTTTATAAAATGTAGAAGATTATCGTTACGTTTAAATTTCACAGGATTTTTTCTACCGATCAGATGAACCTCTTCGATATCGATCTCTGTAGCAAATCTATTCTTTTTATCTTTTCTACTTTTACTTATTGATATTATATTTGCACTCAATTTTCTTTCTGATAGAAGTTTTGAAACTACAGATAATTGTCCTATACCACCATCAATAATATATAGATCAGCTTGCTCTTCACTCTTCTCTTCAATATTATCAAACTTTCTATTGAACAGTTCGTACATAGATTTATAATCATCGTTAGTTGCATCTTTAATACGATATTTTCGATATTTAGATTTTAGAAACTCACCGTCGTATGAACAGATAGATACACCAACTGTATGATCTCCAGAAAGATGAGAAATATCTATACACTCAATTCTCCTAATATTTTCAATTGATAGCATAGATGAAAGTTTTAATAGCACATCATTTTTTCTTGCTATATTTCTAAGATATAATTCTGTTTCTTTCACTGCGTTCTCTTTTGCGATATCTATTAATCCAGAGTACCCTCTTTTTCGTAACAGAACTTTTCGTTTAGCGAGTGTTGATAAAACTTCCTCTAAACCATCTGAGTAATCATCACCGATAATATATACAAGTTCAGGAAATTGACGAAGGTTATTATAGTATTGAACGACGAACTGTTCTAATAACTCTTCAATCTCATCGTTAAAAAATTGTGTTCGTATAGATAGTAACTTTCCACCTCTAATAAAAAGTTGAGTAATAGATGTTATATCGTTTATTGTATCTTTGTAGAATAGATCAATTGATCGGTTATCGTTTATATTTATAACAGATTGTTTAGAGAATAATCTATCAAACGATATAAGTATATCTCTTATATTTCCTGCTTGTTCAAATTTTAATTCAGATGAGTATCGTTGCATCATTTTTGTCATTTTATTTTTTACTTCAGATATATTACCTTTAAAAAATGTTTTAACGTTTTCTTTTATCTCTTGATAATCTTCTAATGATATGTAATCAACACAAGGTGCTAGACATCTTTTTATCTGATATTTAATACAATATTTACCATCTGCGAACTGCCTATCTGTACAAGTTCTAAGTGGAAAAGTTCGTTGTAGTTGATCGAGTAATGTTCTAAGATCTCCAACATCAACAAACGGTCCGTAGTAATCTCCATCATCAAGATTTATCTGACGAGTGTATAATAACCTTGCATATTTTTCATTTGTTAATTTTACATAAGGATACGTTTTAGAATCTTTAAGTAGAATATTATATCGTGGTTGTTCAGTTTTAATTAAGTTGGCTTCTAAAAGGTATGCTTCAACATCATTATTGGTAATGATAGTTTTAATATCTTTAGCCTTAGATAACATCTTAGTTATCGTTATGCTTTTTTTATTAGAGTTGAAGTACGATGATATTCTTGATTTTAGGTTTTTAGCTTTACCTATATATAATGGAACAGATTTCGCATCAAGATATATATACACACCGGGGTTTGTAGAGATATCAGCTAAGTTGATGTCTATATCGATATCAATATTTTTTTTACTCAACTTAGCGAACTCCTATACTTGATATTACGGTAATGAATTTTCTTAACTTCTATAATCAGCGTTGATTTTTATATATTCGATTGTTAGATCAGATGTATAAAATTTTGTATACCCATCACCGTTATTTAGATCGATTGTAATTGTATATTTAGGTTTTAACATTATTTGATGTACAGCGTTCTCTAAATTGGTATCGATTATTAATCCGTTCTTAACATAATGGAGAGGGTTATCGTCGTCGTTATCACTAAAAAAAATATCAACTTTATTAGGATCAAAATCAGCACCCGATGCACCAGCTGAAGACATTAATCTTCCCCAGTTAGGATCGTTACCAGTGAACATAGTTTTAACAAGTGGAGAGTTAGCGATTTTTGATGCACATAGTTTTGCGTCTTGATCCGTCTTAGCACCTTTAACTTCGATTGCAACAACTTTAGTTCCACCCTCTGCATCTTCAACAATCATTAATGCAAGATCGGTTAATACACGCTCTAATGCAGTTGTAAATATATCAACATTACTTTCATCAATTTTTATAGAACAGGTAGCGTTAGCAAGAACAACAACTGTATCGTTAGTAGACATATCGCCATCAACAGAGATACTATTGAAACTTTTATCTATTGCAGTTTTTAAAATTTTATCAAGTAGAGGTTTATCTATCTCAACATCAGTTGTAATAAACGCTAACATCGTTGCAAGGGACGGAGCGATCATTCCAGCACCTTTAGTTGTTCCACCTATTATAAATGATTTTAACTCATCGTTACTATCTGTGTATGTAGAGATTACAGCAACCTCTTTTCTAAATTGATCGGTTGTTAAAATTGCATCAGCAAACATATCTCCATCGTCATCATCTAACTGTTCAATTAATTGATCTAATTTAGATATAATTTTATCAGCAGGTAATCTATTACCTATAACACCTGTTGATGATATAAAAACCTCATCTTGATGTATTTTTAATTTTTTAGCTAATGCAGATACAATACTTATGCAGTCATTATCTCCATCAATCCCAGTACAAGCGTTAGCGTTACCAGAGTTTACAATGATCGCAGATATTTTAGGATTACTCTTTGATAAAATTTTTATATCGTATAACACAGGCGCAGCTTTAACAAGGTTAGTTGTAAAGAACGATGAAACAGTTGCTTTATTATCTGATAGCAACAGCCCTAGATCTAACCTCTCTCTACCTACACCTTTAATATCAGCGTATACAGCAGATGCTCTATAACCCATAGGAGATGTTACACCACCACCTTCAATATAATGTATTTGATCGTTAAAATCTTTCTTCATAATTATAATATTCCTTCATATTCATCATTGTTAGTAATAATATTTAACGCTTGTAAAGCTTGTGATGAAGCTCCTTTTAATAGATTATCTAACGCTGAGACAATGATAACATTATCATCTTTTTTATATAAAGCTATATCAATAAATGAGGTGTTTGCTACATGCTTGATCTCTATATTAGATGAGTTATCTTTAATCCTTATCAATTTATCATCATTATAGTGATCTCTTAAACAGGCGTATAATTTCTCTAACGGTTGGTTACTTTTAGTATAGATGGTAGATAAAATTCCTCTCTGAATTGGTAGTAGATGAGGTGTAAAAATAGTTCTAACATCTAAACCGACTTTAGATAAGATATAATCTATCTCCATATTGTGTCTATGTTTAAATATGCTATACGGCATAAATGAGTTATTCACTTCACAGAATGAGTTTCCAAGTGTAGCTTTTCTACCAGCTCCAGATACACCAGATTTACTATCAGCTATTATATTGTTGCTATCTATGAGACACTCTTTAATAAGTGGATATAGAGGAACGATAATTGATGTAGGGTAGCAACCAGGAGATGCTATTAATTTACTGTTTTTAATTGTATCTCTAAAGATTTCAACAAGTCCATATACGGCAGTAGGCAGTAGTTGTTTCTCTGTATGTTTAACGTTGTAAGTTTTCTCATATAGATCGCTATCATCAACTCTAAAATCAGCAGATAGATCTATAACTATTTTATTTCGTTCATACAGTTCAGCAACGGTAGTCATAGCCTTAGAGTGAGGTAGACAACAAAATATTGCATCAGCTCTTTCAGCGATTTTATCGATATTATTTGATGTAAGAGTTATATCACATAAAGATTTGAGTGTTGGAAAGATATCCGAGATTTTGTTTCCAACATAATTTTCAGAAGTTAAAACAGTTAAATTAAAATTCTTATGTTTTAATATAAGTTTAATTAATTCAAAACCAGTATATCCAGTCGCACCTAAGATTGCTATATTCATAATATCCCTCAAAGTAAATTATCTTCTTCTATTTATATAGCATAAAATATTTAATTATGGTAGGTTTTGATTATGAAATTAGAGTTATATATTCTACCCAATAGCAAAAAGACAGAGTATGTTGGTATCCATAACGGTATACCTAAGATACGAATAGGCAAAAAAGCATTGAATAATGAAGCAAATAATGAGCTTATTAGATTTGTTTCATCAAAATTAGGTATTAATAAATCATCTGTAAAAATTGTTCATGGAAGTAAAGGAAGAATAAAATTATTAGATATAGATACTATGGATTTATATGAAAAAATAATAGGTAAACTAGAGGATATCTAATTTACCTATTAATATAATTTATGTACTGTAATGAATTATAATTGATATTTAATCTGTGCTCCAACTAATATAGCTGTTGAGTCAAACATTCCTTCAAGTGATGTTGTTCTGCTATAGAACGATCCTTGAGGTATAATGTATAAGCCTTTAACAACTTCAAACGATGCTTGAACGTAGATACCTAAAGATGTTATATCTGTTAGAACAAGTGCTTCAGAATCTCTATCAAGAGGAATAACTCTGTAATCTATAAAAGAATCAGATGAAGAACTTTGATATCCACCACCAACTTCTACGTATATTGCAGGTGTAAAGAAATATTGTAATGAACCAGAAAATCCGTAAGTTATAACTGATGGTACAGTAAGGTTTCCACCAATAATAGATGGTATTGGTACTAAGTTTGTAACACCAAAAACACCGTTTTTAACAGTTGGAGTAGTTACTTGTCCAGTTAGCCCACCGTTTAAAGAGAAGAATGCTGATGCAGTTAAATATCCTAATCCAAATCCAGGATTGATCGAACCGTTTAGCACAACTCCACCAGTAGCAGATATAACGTTCACTACATTATCAGGAGTAGCCTCGTCGTATAATCCAAACATTCCAAATGTTCCAAATACTTTAACAAAAGCTTCGTTAATATTTAATTTATATGCAAGATCAAATCGTGGGATAATTATACCATCAGTTTTGATATGTACTTTATTTGAGTCAACTATACCAATAGATGTTCCAACATCTTCAAGTGTCAATTTACTTCCGTGTAAAGCTTTTAAATCAGGAGATGTATCAACAATAGATAGAGTGAAGTTAAAAGATGATACCTGTATAACATTTCTAATAGTTGATTGCACAGTACCCATACCAGATAATCCACCAAGATTAAAGAATATATCGTTGAAATGTAATCCTGATTGAGCATCAGTTATTGTACGTCCAACTAGCACCGAAGCATATTTATAGATCGCTCCTGCATATAGTTGACGAAAAAACAGATTAGAGTTATCACTACTAGGCAGTATAGATATTTCTGCCTTTGCAAAATACCTACTAAATGTTGCATCAATTCCTAGCCAAGAGTTTTCTTGTAGTCCAAATAAAAGATCTGTGCTTTCAGTTATTTTTTGCCTTGCATCGTTTACCAGGTCTTCAGGAGTACCACCTTCAGTTAACATCTGGTAGTTCGCATTTAGTTTAATTGAACCGTAAAGATTCAAAAACCCGTTGGGAATAGCAATATCCAATGCATATGTATTTGAAGCTAGTCCAAAAACGAGTAAGCAAAGTACAGTTATTTTTTTCATCAAAATTCTCCCATGACTAAGATAGATCGTAAATTTAGAAAATATATTCTATAAAGTTAAAATTAAGTAATAATAATTATGCAAACTATAAACATTTGTTAATAATTTATCGACAAAATTGCTAAAATACTTAAACTATAGAGAGATATTTTAATAAATGAATTTCATTAATTAATTAAGAATAAAAAAAACTGTTATCTATCATATGTATAAGTACTAAAGTCCAAGTTCACGAAGTTGCATTATTGCTTGAAATTCTTGTTTATTTCTAGCTTGTCTAAGCCAATAAACTGATTGGTGTAGATTTTTCTCAACACCATCACCATGTAAATACATCTTACCAAGTACTGCCTGAGCTTTAGGGTTTCCAAGATCAGCTGCTAATCTAAACCAGTAAGCTGCACGATTATAGTTTTTATTAACGTATATACCTTTATAGTAAAGCATCGCAAGGTTATACTGTGCCTTAGCGTATCCTTTATCAGCAGCTCGTTTGAAATTTATAAAAGCAAGTGCGGTATTTTTTTTAGTTCCTATACCATCTTTGTAAAATACACCTATATTGTTTTGTGCTTCAGCATAATCTTTATCAGCAGCACTTTTATAGTAATTAAATGCTTTATAAACATCACGCTGAATACCGTAGCCAGTATAATATATATATCCTAATTGATATTCAGCACCTGGATGATCCTCCATTGCAGCGATCAGAAACCAACGTATAGCTAAATCAAGATCTTTTTTAACACCACTTGTTGCAAGAAGATGTGATAACCCCATCTGATACTGAGCCTCTACATCGCCTTCGTTTGCAAGGGTTCTAATTCTATCAACCTGTCCAAGAGGGATATCAGCTGATGAATAAAGAGGTGTCATAAGAGAAAGAATTATCAAAATAAGTATTAATCTTGAAAACATATTAACCTTTAAATTATATTTTAAATTAACTCTAATACTAGAACTATTACTTTGATATTCGGCTATTTGATAAGTGAACATTAATTATTTTTATATCTATTGCTATGCAATATGGATCATTGATTTTAATAGTTATCAATAATATTGCTTTGAGTATTAAATGGGGTTATTAATTGGAAAATAGAAAATGTTTAAATACTGATATGATATTGACAACTATAAAAACAATAGGTATAGTAAGTCTACTTATAATAAGTAAGCTTACTATAAATTAAATAAGAGGTTGTTAATATGTATAATTATGAAAATTCTGTAACAGGTAATGTTAAAGCTGAACAAGTGTGGGAGTTATACTCAACTGTGGCAAGGTGGAGCAGATGGGATATTGAGGTTGAGAGTGTAAGTTTAGAAGGTAGTTTTGTAACAGGTAGTAGTGGAGTGATGAAGATGAAGAATGGACAGTTTTTACCGTTTATATTAGAACAAGTAGAAATAGGTACAAGTTTTATAAGCACCTCTAAGTTAGGAGATATTGTGCTATCATTTGGACATACTCTTAAATATAATAATGATGGAAGTTGTACGATTACTCACACTGTTAAAATTGATGGTGGCGATAAAAGTGAGATGGAAGCAATGGGACGAGGGATTACAGAGAATATTCCTGAGAGCATGAAACAGCTACTTTTTTTATCAGCTAAAATATGAAACACTCACTTTATAATAGTAGAGATGAAAGTACTGGATTTTTATTTTGGCAACTATCAACTTTATGGCAAAGAAAGATAAAAGATGTGCTAAACCCGTTTAAACTTACTCATACACAATATGTTATTTTAGCAGTAATAGAGGATCTGCAAGAAACGGTTACAGATATTAATCAGAAACTTATCTCTGATATTTCGACTATTGATGTGATGACTGTTTCATCAACCATAAGACTTTTAGAGAGAAAGAAACTTATAAAAAGAAAAAAAAGTAGAACAGATACAAGAGCATACACAATTATTAATAGTAAGGTAGGGAGCAATCTTTTAATCAAGGCGATTAAAGAGGTAGAGAAAGTTGATAGATTATTTTTCATAGAAGATACAGAAATATTTCAAAATCAACTTAAAAATTTAATTAAAAGTAATAGGTTGGAGTAGAAGTGATTATAATATAAAATAAAGTTATTTACTTATAGTAATATCTATTGCAGTAACACCATTAAGAGAAGGTTTAGTTGATGATAATTGTAATTCAATCTCAATATTACCTGTGCGTATCCATGCTTTACCAAAACTTTCTGAAAGTTTACTTATTTCATAAAATACTGTATACCACTCTTCATAATTAAAAGTTATCTTATATTTAGCTTCATTACTTCTATCTATATTTATATCTTTTAAGAACGGTATTTTTTCGATTGTATTTTTCAAAACTTTTTCAATCTGTTTTGATACTGTTTCTTTTGCTTTATCAGATTTTGCAGTTATAAGAAAATTAATATATAAGAGTGTTGTTTTCATAAATTTATTAATTCTCCATCAATTCACTGCGAATATCATATACATTAATATCTATTGCATTGACGTTATCGAGAGTAGGTTTATTTGTCCATAAACTTAACTCAAAATCAATATTACATGTACGTAGCCATTCTGTACCAAAACTTTCTGAAAATTGACTTACTTCATAAATAACTTTATGCCAGTTATCATAGGTAAAAGTTATCTTATATTTTGTATTATCGTTTCTCTCAATATTTATATTTTGTAAGAAGGATATTTTTTCAATCTCTTTTGATATTAATTCTTCTGTTTTCTCAGATTTTGTAGTCATGAAGAAAGTGAGATACATATATGCTTTTTCCATAAGTTTAGTTATTAATCCTCCACTAAAATATATTTGAATTGTATAGTATTTCGATATAAATTTCTAGTATAATTTAGCATGATTAGATTGAATAGAGTAGTAATATTTTTTTTTGGTTGCATGATATTAGTTGAAAATAAACTCTCTTTGTGGTCTAATATTTAGAATAATGTTAGGAGGGTTTAGAATGAGTTTATTTGATGAGTTGAGCAATAATGGTGCAGAAGAGACAACTATAAATAGTGATGATTTTGGTGGATTTATGGTATCAAAAAATATCGTTGAAAATAAACTTCCTATTAAATATAGTTTCCGTGAAGAAAGTAGTATCAAACAATTTAATGGTTGGACATTATATTCAGAAAATGATGATGAAGATTACGTTGCTGATCCGAATAATTTTGTAATTTTAGGTGCAGTATCTATGTTCAATATTTCTCAAGTTATGAGAGAGATCTTTTCAGCACCGTACGGAACAGATTTATGTTGGCTGTATGAAAGTGGCGTGCATACAGGTTTTTATGATCTAGCTAACGATTGTGAAACAACTATAGAAGAAATTTTAAATCGTAAATAGAGTTATAATGTAAAATTTTAAATAAACTTATAGTTTAAATAGAGTAATATTAAATAGAGTTATGATATAAAATTTTAAATAAACTTGTAGTTTAAATAGAGTAATATTAAATAGAGTTATGATATAAAATTTTAAATAGAGTTATAGTTTAAATAGAGTAATATTAAGTAGAGTTATAATGTAAAATTTTAAATAGAGTTATAGTTTAAATAGAGTAATATTAAATAGAGTGATGATATTTAGTAAAAAATAAGTATCTAATATTTCGTTAGTAAGTAAATAATTGTTTACTTACTATCTCTTATATTAAATTTAATCTAGTTATCATTATTTGCATATCTTAGTAGGATTGCTTGCGTGCAATGGTTATAACATCTTGATGGCAACAATATTATAGTTGCTTGCGTCTATAGTATAGTACAGCCACTCTTTACTTGTACATACCAATTTTTACCTTTATACGTTATATTTGTTTTTTCACTTTTTATTTTATTTCTACAATATTCTATTATATCAGGTACATCAATATTTAGTCCTCTTTTTACTCTACCAATAGCTACTCTTGATGGCAACAATATTATAGTTGCTTGCATCTATAGTTATAGTACAGCCACTCTTTACTTGTACATACCAATTTTTACCTTTATACGTTATATTTGTATCTTCATTTTTTATTTTATTTCTACAGTATTCTATTATATCAGGTACATCAATCTTTAGTCCTCTTTTTATTCTATCAATAGTTAATGCAGTAGTATGCAGTTGATCTAAATTATTTAGTAGTTCCTCATTTGGATGAGCAATATTAACTTCCATTTCGTATGATACTGCTAAAATATCATAAACATAATCATAAGTAAAAACTCTAAAATGCTTATATATTGATTTATCAAAATCGCTTCTTATAGGAAACGCATTAAGCCATTTACTATTTTCTATAATATCAAAGCAACTAAAATCAAAAAATCTTATACCAGATAAGTTTTCATAAGTGTCCACTTCGCAAGAAAAATATGTGATAACACGTTTAAATTTAAGAGTATAAGGAAACCAATGTTTTTCGTTGTTTCTTTTCTCTACTAATTGTCCATTTATCTCTCCTTTAATAATCAAATTATCATAATTATCAAATTTGCAAGAAGTTAAATATATACAATCTCGTCCGTGAAGTTCGCCCAGTTCAGAAGTTTTAATGCTAATAACATTTTCCATAACTACTACCTTTAATTTAGTTTATAAAATATGAATTTTATATTTCTAGTTTTTAATATTCTATGCAACTCTGAATTTTCTTATTAGTGCTATAAATTTCCTTATATCCATAATATTATCTTATTGTTATCGGTATAGTTATAGTTATAGTTTTTTTCAGATTATTAAAATCCGATTTTCAATGTTACTTCTCCTAGCATTTCACTTATTGAAGATGTGATAGTTAATTTTTGATCTTCACTAAGTCCGATTGTTTCACCGTCGTTTAATGTAACATCAGATGTGATTGTGTACTCTGCAATTGAACATAAAATATCTAATATTTCGTTTATAGGTTTACTGCTATCAACAACCTCAATATTCTTTTTACCGTACACTTGCAGTCCGTAAGTGTAAGCGTTCATAGTAGCACCATCGTTCTCACTAAACACACCGAAGAATACCATATTCATGATTGGAAACTCACCACTCTTAATATTGTTTTCAGCAAAATCTATATAGAACCTAGGCTCAAGTACGCTTCCTAAAGTATTTATACCTGTAGCGTTCGGTTGTTTTAGACAGCTTGAACAAACTTTAACATATAAATCTGTAGCAGTTAATAGATCATTTTCTCCACCCATAACAGTAACAAGCAGATGTGCTTTATGTGCTTTAGCAACCTCAATTGCTTTATCCCAGCGAAAATTAGTTTCAGCATTTACAACAGCTTCGTTATTAGGGATAGGTGTAGGCATAAGCCCTACGATTACTCTTAAATCACCTATCTCTTGTATCAATGTTTGAGAGTCTTCCGATATAGATGCTCCATCAACTTCTATTTCCCAATCATCGTGCAACTGTTTTACTAATAGGTTAAGATCAATTTTATTTTCATCAAGCAGAATGAAACTTAAAAAAGCACCTACACCGTTGTTACTATTTTCATCACCGTTTTCAGTTGGCTTTAAATCATCCATTTTCTATGCTCCTAAAATTTAATTTTAATTATTATGAAGTTAGTTAGATTTTTTTATCTAACTGATTTTTATGTTTACAATTTTTCTATAGAGACATTTGTGAGCGTTCCTAATATCCATGGTTTAGAGTAGTTTTCTAAATCATCACTAAGATATGCTTTAAGGTAGTGTTCAATATTTTCATATCGAGCTTCACCGTTCACATCATACACCCATAATTCAGGTTCATCAATATCATCGAACCATATAAGGTATATTCTTTCATTACCGAACTCTTCAGCTGCGAATATTGAGATACGTTCATCTTTAAATAGAGTTGTAGCGTCGTTACCCCACCACTCTTTTGATGCAAGTAACTGCTCTTTAATATTTGTAATATACTCTGAATTATCATCTTGCCATAACTCTTGCATCTCTTTTAGACTTAACCAATTTCCGTGAGAGGCTAGTATCCACGATGAGAACATTTTATATCTAATTTCTAGTAACGGAGAAAACTCTCTATAAACATTAGGTTGCAACGTTGGTATTTTAGAGATAGATAGATCGGGTTTATTAACAATAGGTTGATCGTCATCATTTTCAAAGCAATCGTTGTTTTGTTTAATTGTTTCTTCTAGATATTTAGTTAATGATTTCATAAATTAAGTTACTCCTAGATATTATGAATAGTAAATATATCATATCAGAATTATATATAATATTAAAGAGTAAAAGTATAAACTAATTTCTAAATAGATATGTTTATAAATTATGTAAGTATACAAGGAGTTAGTTGTGAGGGGTCTGATAAATAAATAAAATAAAACTCCACCACGATATTTTGTAAATAGTGTGATGGAGTTAATTATATGATTTTATAATTTGTATTACTTTTATCTATAAACAATTTTTGTTATAGATAAATTTAAACTTTATAAGTTAAATAATTTATGGCATAAACCACATAGGATCAGATGACATTCTTTCAATAATAAAAATCGCTTTACCACTTTCAGGATCAGGATATGGATTATTAGGAGAATCTTTACCGTGCCATATAAATGAGATATATACGCCGTCTGTTTCTTCTCCATCAATAAACGACCATGCTCCAGTAACTGTATCTGTACGCGTAGTTGGTACTGCCTCCTTGAACGCAACACCTAGTGCTGCTTCATACAGGAAACTATTGGGCAGAGGTACTTTTTTATGAGTTTTGTTTTTATAAGGATTATAGATTAGTCCGACATTCTTTTTAGTTCTAAGATAATCACGAAATTTTGTATAATTTGAGTCATTATCTTCTACTTTAAACCTAATCTCTTGTCCATATTTTGTATCATCAAATGTAACTACTTTACCAGTTGCACCTAGATTAGTGATTATGTCTAGTTCTGGAAATCTAGTTAAAGGAGTGATTCTTGCTATAGCATCTGCCATAGATAAACCACTTACTTTAGAGCCACTACCTTTAGCAAATGGATCTTTGCTATTGATTGTGATTTTAAAGTGGGTATCTGTATAACTAGGAGAGTTTGTTCCTATATATGCAAGAGAGATATATCTATTAAGTTTATCAGTTACTACCCATGTAGCCGTTTTAGAAGTAGTTGCTCCATCTGCAAAAGGAGGCACTCCTTGTATTCCTGTTGCTGCTGAACTAGGTATAGCTCGATGACGAGTGAAATTATCAGTATCATTTTGAATAAGCTTAAGATATGATTTATACTTGCTTACTTCTAAAGTTTTAATATCAATATACATCTCTTGTTTATCTGTAGCGTTATCGTAGATAACTAAATCTGCTTTATCTCCAGCTGGTGTAGGTAGTTCAGCACCCTCATTAAACTTAATATCTGTCCAAATGACATCTTTCATTACTTTAACTTTCCCACCGATATTTGAGAACGGATCTATTTTAGTTAATTTAATACTTAAATTATGTATGTCAGTTGCTTCTCTCTCACTAGTATATGTATCGCCATAAAATGTAACGATAGCGTAATGAGTGTCGTAATCAAATACAAAATAAGTACTTTGATCATCTTCAAGTGTATCTGGTAGTAAAGCACTATCTCCACCTAATATATGCACTATCTTGCTGTGTGTTTTATTTTCATATAAAACGCCGATAGCTTTTAAACTATTAACATAAGTTTTAAATTGATCGTAAGTATACTCATTGATTATAGCTTCTGTTTGTGTAACAGTTTCAGTGCCTTGTGCAGTTGAAACCACAAATTTATCTACCACAGTTATACCATCTGGTGCAGGTAATTGTACGTCATCTAAAAACTTAATATTTCCCCACTCTTTACCTGTTTCAACGATCTCATCATCAGGTTCAGGCTCTGGTTCTGGTTCAGGATTAACTATCTCTCCATCATTGTCATCAGGTTCGCCACTGCTAGGATCTCCAGCCGTATCACTACATGAATAAGTAAATGCTAATACAAAAGTTAAAAGTAATGCCATTAATAATTTTTTCATTTCGCCCTCAATAAAATAGTATATGCTTATAAATAAAAACCAGTTATCTACAATAATCACATAAAAGATTATGATAACACAGTTATAGATTTTGTTCAATAAAGAAATGCTTCATATCACAGATTTAAATTGTAGTATTAGTTATATAGGCAATATGTTTTAGATTAAAAAAAGATACCTACATCGTTCAATGTAGATATCCTCAAAAATTTATATTAATAAAATAAAAGTTACTATAATTAAGGTACAGTGAAGAATGTCTTATTATCAAATTGAGTAACAGAACCTGTACTTGATCCACCATCATTCAACATTTTTAATGTAAGTACAATACTCTCGCCAGTCTCAAGAGGTAAACCATGATTAAGAAGATACTCATTGTTACTATCAGGTGGGAGAAGCGTTAATGTCATCGTTTCTGAATCGATTATTGTTGCACCTAACTTTTCCAACGCTACTTTGACTAAATTTGGATCTTGTATGTCTGGTACATATAAGCCAATATTTTCAAGTTTTTTAAAAATATAGTTATCGTTCTCGCTATCATTATTTGCATCTATCTCAAAACCATTACTGTTATCTGTTTGCATAGAGATACTCAGGGTGAGTTTAACAGTCATAACATCAACGTCTACTGCTAGTCCACCGATAAGGTTTTTCTCTTCTCCTTCAACAGCAGATGCGACTATAGACTTTAATGCACCTGTTTTTTTATACTCATATTTTGTAATTGCATATCTTCCGAGAGGGCCAAATGGGTTTTCTACATCATTAATAGAATAAATCGTATATAAAGATGTTTTCTCAGTTGGTACGGTTGTTGCAGCATTAGTTGTTTTTGTTAATGTAATAGTACCATTCTCTTTATGTGTAATAGTTCCATCTGCATTAGTTGTTTCATTTCTTGATGCCTTATATGTAACTTTAATTTGTTTATCACTAACTTTTTCAATTTCATAATCTATAGTTGTAATATCACCTAGTTTATCGCCATTTAGTGTTGGTGTTGCTGTTATATTTACAAATATATTATAAAATGAAGGGTAAGATGTTAATTCATCAGCAGTAAGAGTTGAAGTTGCTACTTTAGAAATGATTGAATCATTACTAATAAGTGCTACAACCGTTAAATTACTACCATCTTTAGTTATTGCAGCGTCGCTCCTAAATCCTTGAACTAAAGTATAATTATCTTCTGTCACATCTATAGATCTAATCAATACATTACTTGCATTTTCTGTTTTGACAGTTATTGAATAGTTATCTACTGTATAATCTCCTACAAGAGAATCAAGTGATGCAAGGTCAATTCCAGTTGCAGGTGGTGGAGTTTTATCACCATCGCCGTCGTTTGCTGTCTCGCCACAAGATATCATAAATATTGATACCGATAATAAAGCTAATAAGTAAAATAATTTTTTCATTCCTCAAATCTCCTAATTTTTTTTTAATATACATATTCAATATAATGTAACTGTAACATTTAAACTATATGAATATAGCCACTTTATCCCCTTCTATAGCCGAAAAAATTATAACATTTATGATGAATGTTTTCAACAGATATAAATAATAACGGATAAATATTGAAAAGCCATTTATAGAGTTCTAGTATATTTTTTTATATTAGGTTAGAAATATCATAAATTATGCTTGATTTTTATTATTGATGAAACTTACAAAATGTCCCCATCAATATAATTTAGAAAGTGAATGTGCCCATGAGGATTCGAACCTCAGACCTACGGCTTAGAAGGCCGTTGCTCTATCCAGCTGAGCTATAGGCACGCATTCAGATAAATTTATTACCCAGTATAGATAGTGAATTTATCATATTTTGTCAAGACAATTATTACAAAGTTGAATATTTATTTTATTTAGTGAAACATATTAGAAAGATTTTACTTGCAAAATAGATATATTTAACTATAACAGTAGGGAATGATAATTAACAATAACCCATTATATATAGGGACTGCTGGATATAATTATGATGATTGGAAAGGAACAACGTTTGCTCCTGAAGATACATTAAATTACGATCTACTAACTTATTATAACAAAACAAAACTAAATTTTCTTGAATTAACGTATACCTTTTACAAATTTCCTATAGCTGAAAAGATGCTTGGTATATCTGAAAGGTTGAGAGATGATATAAGTTTATCTGTAAGATTAACGAAATCGCTAATGCGTAAAACGTTAATTGATGAAGAGGTAGAAATTTTTAGAGAAGGAATTAAACCGTTGATAGATAACGGTAGGTTATCGGCATTGATAGCTGATTTTCATCCACAATTTTCTGCAAGTAGAGAGAATTTTAATATTCTATGTAACCTAAAAAATGCGTTTCCTGAAGTACCAGTATTTTTTGAACTATTTAATAGTACTTGGCATAAAGAGAGATTTTATGATGAGTTTAGAGAGTCGAATATAGGTATAGTAGGAATTGATGCACCAAATATTCAAGGTATGGCACCGTTCTATCCTATCTGTTCGAACAACTATTTATATCTTCGTTTATACGGAAAAAATAGATCGTGGTTAAGTATCAACAATAAAATATTAGATTACAGTTACTCTGATACTCAACTTAAAAGGCTTGCAAAAGAGGTTAATGAAAAATCTGTATTTGCAAAAAAAACTTTTATATCGTTCTGTAATGTAACTAATGCGTACGCTCCAGAAAATGCGTTACGCCTTATAGATCTTATATAACTTAAGTGTGATGAGTATGATTAATTAATATATATATACGTTTAACGTAATTGATCGAACGAGTTAGAGAGTTAATAGTTATTTAGATAACATATTAATTATTAAGCACTAGTTATTTGATAGGTAGTTTTAAGAGAGTTATAAAGTACCTATTATTTTTTCTAATTATTCCATAAATATTTTCAAAAAAAACTTTTTCCTAAAGTAATTTACAATAATCGACGAAAACTTCTCTATCAAGGATATTCATATGTTCACATTTTAAGGTGTGAAATATTGAGGACTCTCTGTTAAATTAATCAAGGAGGATTAGTTAGAGATGATAAATTTTGTTAATACCACATCGCTATCAGCGGTCAACGATCTTTCAAGATATCAATCCGGTATCGCCAAATCAATTGAAAAAATCTCAACAGGATTACGTATAAATGGTGCTTCTGATGACCCAACAGCATTTACTCTATCAGAGAGAATGCGTAGTGATATAATGGGATATAAACAAGCATCACTTAATACTCAAATAGGTACTAGTTATCTCCAAACAGCAGAAGGAGCTTTATCAGAGGTTACTGATATTATGGGACGCATGCGTGAGATAGCTGTTCAAGGTTCTAGTGGAACATATAGCAATTCAGATAGAGAAGTTATGCAGATCGAAATTGATGAACTTAAAGCTGAAATTGATAGAATATCAGATACAACAGAGTTTAATTCAGTAAAACTGTTATCGGGTACAGTGACAGGAGACTGGATGTCTGGTGCTTCAGGTATCGGGGGTTCAATAACTGGTTCGGTTGTTGATGGTAACTATGATGTTTCACTAGATGTTATTCCTGGATTAAATCAGGTACAAAAATCTAATTTAATGACTATTGGAGCGGGTGCATTAGGTGCAGAAATCAATGGGCACTTTGTTAATCCTACAAATGTTGTAACTGTATCTGATCCAAACAATATTCATGTATCAGGCACAGGTAGTTATACATTAAATGTTACTAATCCTCCTCCTCCTCCGCCAGCTGGTGGTGCTGTACCAGATAGTTCGACTATTGCAGGTAAATATTCACAAAGTGGATCAAACTTTGATACAGGTGCTACGATTACAGGTATCTCTACGACAGAGAGCGGTTATTTTATGGTAGAGTTTTTAGAAGATGATACAACGGCTGGAGATATAGGGACAAAGTATAGAGTTAAATTTGTATCAGCGTTAACAGGCGAAGAGGGTGAGTGGATTGATTACTCATCAGCTACAGCGGGTTCTCTTTCAGGTTCATATACTTCACGAGGTGTAACGGTTGATTTCTCTATTCCGATAACGACAGTTCCTGCCACGAGTGCTTCTGTAAAGCAGGGCGATAAGTTTATGTATGCTGTATCAGATATGAAAGGTTTAGATAACACGACAGATTTAGCTGCAACTGGTGGTGGAATTATCCAAGTAGGTAATGGAGATATAACATCTCCTTCGATAGTTTTTACAGCTACGAATTCATTAACACCACAAGATAATAACGATGGTATTGTAGATATTAATAATGTAGAGATACATATAGGATCTATAAGTGAAGATGGTATGTTTGAGTTTGGATCTATGACGGTAGGTTTTAAGGAGAGTACTCCAGCTGCTGGTACAACAGGTGTAACTCAATTAGGTACAGTTGAGATCACTGTTAAAGGTCCTGGAGATATTGCAACGGCAACGACAAAACTATCTGATTTAAAGAATTTTATAAGAGAAGATGGTTCAAATATGCTAAGTAGCCCTCAAAAGATAGAGATAAGTTCAAATGGTAAAAACCATACGATATATTTAGATCCATCAGATACTATTGAGACATTGAACCGTAAAATTCAAGAAGCGTTAATGAAAGAGTTAGATATGGATTCTGGTAGTTCGGCAGTGAACAACAATGTTATTAAGTATAATAATACAGCGAGCGGTAATGAGGATCATTTTTCAGTTCCAGGAACGATAGTAGTTCAATCTCCGATAATCGGAAAAGATGGAGATATATCATTTACAGGTAATGAAGATCTGATGAAAGCGTTAGGATTTAGTGAGATACAAACTTCAAAAGATAGTATAAACAAGTTAGAGCTAATTAATAGTCATACAGGTACAAGTGGTGGAGTTGTTACATTTACAGGCTCAAAAGTAGAGAATGCGTTAGGTGGTTTTGATTTAACTGTAGATCCAAGAACAGGTGTAGAGGCTAGTTTAGATAGAACAACGGGTGAGATAGTTTTTAGTAAAAGTGATACTATTGCAAGCAGATTTATGAGTATACATTTAGTCAATAAAGGTCAGAAGATGCAACTGGGTATAAATAAGGGAGATACAATGGATCTTGTTTTACCAGAAATCACAGTAAAGGCTTTAGATTTACAAGATATGTCTGTTATAAATAGTGAAAATGCACAAGAGTCTATAAGTAAGATGGATAAAGCTATTAGTAAGGTATCGTTAACAAGAACGACTATCGGTGCACAGATAAATAGGTTAGAGAGCAGTTACGATACATTACAATCATTAAGTGATAATTTAACAACAGCCGATGGTAACATTAGAAATCTTGATATCGCAGAAGAGACGGCACATTATGCAAACTTAGAGTTAATGATGCAGGCAAGCACGACGATATTAAGTAAGGCAAATCAGCTTCCATCGATGGCGTTGGTGTTGTTACAGAACATTTAAGATTTATATAAGTTTACTATTAAGTCAGAGATTTATTAGCAGTTGTTATAGGTTATATATATAAGAATAGATACATTCTTATGAGTTATTATATACATGGAGGTATAGATATGGCTTTAGTAAGTCCAAAGGTTGAAAGACAGGTTATTGAGAAATCTCAATTAACGAAATTGTATGAGGTAATGAAAGCTACAATGGATTCGAAATTTTACGGATCTGTAGAGATTAAGTTTGAAGCGGGTAAAGTTACGATAATACGTAAAACTGAGTCGCTTAAAATTTAGTTAATTCATTTAGGTTCAGTTAATAAGGTTATTAGCAGATACAGAAAAGAGAAGTCCAATAAACGGCTTCTCTTTCTGTTAATAATATTTATAATAATATTTTAATTTAAGTTGAAATATGAACGCAGTAAAGTATAAAAGTTATAATACTTTTCAAATAACCGTACAGGTTTTATCGCTTTCTACTTTATTTTCTAGCTAAAGCTGCGAGCGATTCTTTAGATATAATTACTTTATCCATGTATTTAGGTTTCTCAGTATCTATTGTGTTAACAGATGTAGAGTTCGTAGTAGCCTCACCTTTAGACATTTTAGATAAAGTTGATAAACTATTACTATTTTTACTATTTCCTGCAGTGTATGCAGCATATACATTTGATATTCTTAACGCCTCGTTATCCATATGAACCTCTTCTTGTCCAAAGTTATACTTTTAGACTATCTAAATTATACAAGTTAATTGTATGCAATTTATATAGCTAATAGTATGCCATACTTGTTTTTTTATCAATACTTTTCTATAACTCTTCACTTTTCCAGTTTTTTGTTATATAGTAGTTGTTTTGTATCAATAATTATATTTAAGGTGTAGCAGTGATTTCATTCGATAATTTATCTAAATCATACGGTTCAAGATTGCTTTTTGACAACATAGTTTTTAATATCAATCCAAGAGAAAGAATAGGCTTAATAGGCAGAAACGGACATGGTAAGAGTACACTATTCAAGATGATAGTAGGGGAAGAGAGTGTTGATACGGGAACGATATCAATACCTAAGAACTATAGGATAGGATATCTATCACAAAGGATAGAGTTCACGAAGAAAACGGTTGTAGAAGAGGTTATCGGTGAAGAGGATATCGATACGAGCAGATATAAAGCTGAGAAAATTTTGATCGGTTTAGGTTTCAGTATGGAGGATATGGATAAATCTCCAGACTCATTTTCTGGTGGGTATCAAGTACGATTAAATCTAGCTAAGGTATTATTAGAAGAGCCTAACTTACTACTATTAGATGAGCCATCGAACTATCTTGATTTAATCTCATTAAGATGGTTAAAATCATTTTTACTTAAATGGCACGGCGAAGTTATGTTGATTACGCACGACAAACTTTTCTTAGATGATATAATCACTCACACCGTAGGAATTCATAGAAACAAGATTAGAAAAATAGCTGGTAAAACAGATAATTTTTATGAACAGATAATCATGAGTGAAGAAATTTATGAGAAAACAAGAGTCAACGAAGAGCAGAAACGTAAAGATATAGAGAAGTTTATAATAAGATTTAAATCAAAAGCTAGTATGGCAAGCCGTGCACAATCGAGAGTTAAATCGTTAGCTAAAATGGATCAGAAAGATAAATTAGATAAGATAAGAGATTTAGAGTTCTCATTTAAGCATAAACCGTTTACAGGTAAGCAGTTGATGAGAGTTGATAATTTATCATTCGGATATAAAAGTGATGAGTTATTAATAAAGGATCTATCGTTAATAGTTGGAAGTGAAGATAGGATCGGAATAATCGGTAAGAACGGTAAAGGTAAATCTACATTATTGAAATTATTAGCAGGCGTACTTAAGCCGATTTCTGGTGAGATCACATATTATAACGGTATGGAGATGGGCTACTACGAGCAGACAAATGTATCGACATTAGATGAGAGTAGAACGGTAGAGGAAGAGATCGCCTCTGTATCAGAAACAATAACAAGAACAGAGGTAAGAGGTATAGCGGCTTCGATGCTTTTCACTCAAGACCAGGCTTTAAAGAAAGTTAATGTTTTATCGGGTGGCGAGAAGAGTAGAGTAATGTTAGGTAAAATTCTTGCGAAACCGATCAATTTAATTATCTTTGATGAGCCGACAAACCACCTTGATATGCAAGCAGTTGATGGATTGATAGATGCGTTAGATAGTTTTGAAGGAGCGATGATAATTGTTACTCACAACGAGATGTTGCTTAAAGCGATAGCTAACAGATTAATTGTTTTTGAAGGAGATCATCCATTTCTTTTTGAAGGAAATTACGATTACTTTTTAGATAAAGTGGGTTTTAAAGATGAGGTTACTGTAGCTAAAAAAAGTAATATTTCTAAAGAAGATAAGAAAGAAATGAAGAGAATTAGAGCAGAACTTATAACAAAAAAAGGTTCTGTTATGAAAAAATATGATACAGAGATGAAAGAGTTAGAAGAGAGTATTAACAGTGCTGAAGAGAGATTAACACTTTTAAATGCAGATATAATTTCTTTATCAGAATCAGGAAACGGAGCAAAAACCGTTGATATCAGCAAAGAAGTGGTAACGCTTAAAGTTACGATTGAGGAGTTATTTTCATCGCTTGAAAAACTAGATAAAGAGAAGACTCAATTTGTAGAAGAAATCAATGCAGAAATGTTAAAATATAAGAGTTAAATAGATATAGCTTTTTATAACAAGAGATGTTATTCTTGAGTATTATAATATTGTTTTCTTCTTATATAATATTATTAATATCTTAACGAAACTAAACATTATATATGGCTTTAAATAAAATATTGGGGTCGCCTTGTGAAATTAGATATACCAACAACTGTCAGTAATAATAATTCAAAACTTTTCAAATCAACAGCGTACGATATTAGAGCGTATGTTGGTGAACCGGGAGCATTTTTTGAGGAGGGTTCAGTTCTCACTCCTGATGCTATGCAGGTTGCAGGTTCATTAATGGGTATTTTAGAATTTAAATCTGCGAGTGGAGATATATACGCTTTAAAACCGAAAGATATAGTTGTAGTTGGATACGATAACGGCCCAACATCGGAGAGGTTAGCTGAGGCGTTTGCAAAAGGATTAAATTCAGTCGGTGTAGATGTCTATATGTTAGGTGTCTCATCATCAGGTCAAGTCTATCAAAATCAAGAACAGTTAAACACATCTGGACATTGTCAGATAACTAGATCACACGTTGAAGTTACAAGCAACGGTGCAAAGTTTGGCGTGCGTACTCAGGGTATACATACATACCTTCTTGAACAGATGAATAAAGCTGTTGATACTGGTGTTGAGGCTAGAGATTGCGAAAAAGGTATAACTACAGATATGGTGGTTGAGGGCAGGGTTGTATATTTCAATAAGATGATCCGTTTATATAAAGCATATTTTAGAGCAAGGGATAACAGTGCTGTTGCTGTAAATGTTTTTGGTGGAACAGGGGTTGAATATATAGATCTATTCAAGATAGTTTTTGGAGAAGATGTAACTATTTTAGGTGCAGATATAGATGTTAATTCAGGAGATCTATTAGCTGATCCAACTCGCAAAGAGATGCTAGATAGAGTTCCAAATATAGTGGAAGTTTTAAAAGAAGGAAAACGCATTCATTCATTTGATCTTGATGCAGATAGAGGTTCATTAACAGAGGGCGAAAACGCTTTTAAACCACTTGCAGACGGACATTATCTAGGTGATAATTTAGCGTTTATTTTAGCAGAATATAAGTTGAAGATAGCAGTACCGAAACTTGAAAAGAAGTTAGTTGAACTTAAAATATCAAGTGAAGCGATAGATAAAATATTAAAGATTGTAAAAACAGTTTATGTAGATGCACGCTATACATCATCAGTTAAAGATTATGTTGATACGGTATTAATGGGTATCACAGAGTTTCATCGTAAAGGACACTCTTTATGGAAAGAGAGTATAACAACTAACATGAGAAACATTTCAAAGTTAGCAGGGTTCAGTTCGATTGAAGAGTTTGTAAGAGCGACAGGTTATAGAGATTATCAGATTGAAGCATCACTACATTTATTTGCAACTGACGCTGAAGATGGATTGCCAAGAGATGATGCAGTTGAGAATATTTTTATACTTGAAAAGATTATTGATGAGTTAAAGATAGTTAAGTTGAAAAGTTTTTTTGATAATATGCCTAAACGGTTTATGACAAAAGAGATCAGAACAACATCAATATCGAATGATGTTAAAGATAAAATAACGTACGATATAATTAATACGTTAAGAGCAAGGTTTAAGGATATTGCTGATTTAAGTATAATAGAGTTCGATGGACAGATTAGAATAGATTGGGCGACAGGATTTATTATGTACGGTATGAGTAATACATCTCCAAAATTAACATTTATGGCAGAAGGTTCAACAGCAAGTGAGCGTAATGAAGCGTTGTCGTATTTAATGTCGATACATAATGAAGCTAAGAAAAAGTACGGTGATGATCTTCCTATGGATCTATCAGAGAACTCATTTTATATAGAAGATGATAGTTATGAAATGAAAGAACCAGATACGATAACAGTTGATGATAGTCGAGTGATTTCATTTCTATCTAAGTTTAAATAGTTTTAATGTTTTAGTTTTATTTTAGGTGTAATATTTTTATAACTAACGAACTTATTTTTATCATGTATTCATGAAATATACTTAGGTAAGTTAGGTTTAATTTGCGAACCTAAATGTTTTAGTTTTTATTATTCATTTATTTATGAAAAATATATGTGTACAGATAAATTTGTATGGAGGGGTTTATGCCGAAGGTTTTATACGGTAATTTTGCGGGTGAGAGTTTAGATTTTAGAGATGATAAAAGTAAAGAAAGTACAGAGTCGACGTTTAAGATTTCAGATAATATAAACGGTAAACCGTTAGATTTTCTTCTTACATGGCATGGATACATGGCGTTTGATAACGGCGAGAGTATCGATATTATAGGTAGCATGAGCGAGTACCTAAAACATACAGGTGCAAACGCTTGTTGTGGTAGATGTGTTCAAGGTAAGAAACATACAGTTGTAATGGCTGATATGATTGAAGGTTTAAGAGAGAATAGTTCTAAAGAGAAGATAGATGAAGTTGTTGAATACGGTAACGCTATTATCGAGAATGCGAAATGTTACTTTGCACCATCATCAGTTAAAGTAGTTCTTGATATACTTAGTAGCTATCCAGATGAGGTCGGTAAAAAAACAACATCAAGCAATAAAAAATATACATTTAATTTATCAGCTCCTTGTACGGCAAACTGTCCATCAGGTGTAAAGATCCCTCAATTTATAGATCAAATACGTAGTAAAAATTATAAAAAATCATTAGCTATTATAAGAGAGACGATGCCGTTTGCAGGGCTATGTGGAAGAATTTGTCCTCACCCTTGTGAAGATGCTTGTTTAAGGGGTGATAACGATAAGCCAGTAAATATTATGGCGTTAAAACAATCTCCTTGGAACGATGAATATTTTAATCGACGTGAATTATCAGTACCTGAAAAAGCTCCACTCAACGGTAAAAGAGTAGGTATAGTTGGAGCAGGACCAGCAGGACTTGCAGCTGCATACTATCTTCTATTAGAGGGCTTTGAAGTTGATATCTACGATAGATTAGAGTGTGGCGGTGGAATGGTTGCAAAAGGTATTCCATCATTTAGAGAACCTACTGCGATGCTACAATATGAGATAGATCTTGTAGTAAGTTTAGGTGTTAAAATGCATTATAATACAGAGCTTGGTAAAGATATACATTTAGAGAAGATGTCGCAAGATTACGATGCTGTTCTTTTAGCTATCGGTGCATGGCTTGAAACTCCGTCAGGACTTGAAGGTGTTGAGGGTGTCGAGGGAGTTGCATCAAGTGGTATAGAGTATCTTAAACAGGTTGCAGATGGTAACCGACCATCACAAGGCGATCATGCGATAACTATAGGTGCTGGAAACACAGCTATGGATTGTGCAAGAGTAGCGTTAAGAGTCGGATCTAGATCTACTATTGTTTATAGAAGAACAGAGAAAGAGATGCCAGCACTTAAATTAGAACTTTTAGGTGCAAAAGATGAGGGTGTTAATTTCACAATGCTTACATTACCTTTAAAAGTTGTAAAAGATGATAACAATAAAGTAATAGGACTTGAGTGTGTGAAGATGGAATTAGGTGAACCTGATGCATCAGGTAGAAGATCTCCTGTACAGATTGAAGGATCGAATTTTATAATAGATTGTTCATATATTATTCCAGCTATCGGACAGAAACCAGATATATCACATGTAACAATGGATGGTAAAATTAAAACTACAAAATGGGATACGTTTGATAATTCACAAGTTTACTGTCAAACAGCAGTAGAGAATATTTTTGCAGCAGGGGATTGTTTAACAGGACCAGATACAGTTGTAACATCGGTTGGTAGTGCAAGATGGGCATCAAGAATGATCTCTCGATATCTTTTAGAGGGTAAAACTTATCTAACAGATGAAGAGGTTTTAGAGTTGGCTGTATCTGATAATAAGTTATATGCTAAAAAAGATGATTATAAAATGTACGGCGAAGTTGGAGAAAGAATAGAGCTAGATCATATAGATATGAAAACACGAGTTTCAACATTTGACCAGTTCGAAAAACCTATGGATCCAGTTATAGCTATTGAAGAGGCTAAACGTTGTATGCGTTGTATGCGACTTGTAATGGCTGTTTCAACAGTAGGCTAGCCTAACGGTTTATGCTAACAGTTTATGCTAACGGTTTGTGGCTAATCGGTTTGTGGCTAATCGGTTTGTGGCTAACGGTTTGTGGCTAATCGGTTTGTGCTAACAGTTTATGATAACGGTTTATGGCTAACGGTTTATGTTAACAGTTTAACCTAATAGTTTGTGCTAACAGTTTATGATAACGGTTTCTAATCAGTTTATAGTAACAGTTTAGTTAGTAGAAAAAGGTAACTTAAAAAACGATTGTAGTTTAGATAGCATATTATTTTATATTCACTATAAAATTTATGCTATTTTTTATATGTAAAAAAGGGGTTAGTGAATGAGTTTAGAGTTAAATTTAATAACATTTGAAAACGAGAATGTTGATAATGATTATGTTAATTTTGAGAATAAATTATCTCCACAGATAGAGATAGATGAGTCAGTTAGTAAAGAGGATTTAGAGAAGATTAAAGAGCGTAGAGCAGAGATGTTAGCAGATATAAAAGATGTTATTATAGATTATTTTATAGATGGTGATAGTCCAAATTCGATGTCGTCTCATGATACAGATTTTCCACAAAGATCGTTACTTACAGGTAATTATTATATCTCAGGAGAGGATTATGAGTATGCCGATTCAGGCGAATATATAGGTTTTATGGTATGTTTTTGTATAGGCATGACAGAGATATTTAATGATAAAGAGCAGGATTATTTAGGTATAGATATCTGTGCATATTTTGATACGGTGGATAGCGAGATTGATTATGTTGTTATCTCACATAATTCTATATAGTGAGATAATTTATATATATTTAAGCTTACAGATAGTCTAGGTTAGTAAGTAGTATTTAGACTTATAGGTAGTTTTAAGTTTACATATAGTAGAGGTTTGTAAGTAATTTAAGTTCTAAAATATTTGAGGCTAAAGAAATGTACTTAATTGATGTACATTTTTATTTTTGTATCTAAAGATGTTCAACCTACAAACACATTGGGCTTGATAAATAATTATATTGATAAAATATTTATGTTGTTTTAACAGCAGTAGTTATTGTTACAATTCCGAAATTAAGTTCAGAGAAGTTTATATTATCAAATCGTGCTTTTTCAATCAATTCATAGAGTTCATCTTTTTTATAAAATCTATAAACAGATGCAGGTAGATATGCGTAAGCTTTAGAGTTTCCAGATATCATTCCTCCAATAAATGGAAGGATGTTATTAAAGTATAGGTTGTATATCGCAGCGAGTGGTTTAAAACGAGGTTGAGAAAATTCAAGTATAATTAATTTTCCATCTTTTTTTAAGACTCTATGAAGTTCTTTTAAGGCTAAATCTTTATCCATTATATTTCTGAAACCGAACGAGATTAATATTCTATCAAATAGCTCATTTTTAAAAGGTAGATATTGAGCATCAGCTGCGATAAAATCTTCTTCACTAATTTTTTCTTTAGCAATATTCAACATATCAACCGAGAAATCAGCCCCGATAATATATTTAGGTACAACTTTCTTCAAGACACTTTTAATAAGTTCTCCTGTTCCTGTTGTTAGGTCTAGTACAGTATGAAATTCATTGATATCAGCTAAGTTAATCGCCTTTTTACGCCATCTCTTATCTTGATAAAAACTTAACAGTCTATTGATTAAGTCGTATCTTTTTGATATTTTGTTAAACATATTCTGTATTGTCTTTGATTTTTGATCCACTTTGAAACCTTCTAATTAACGTCTTTATATGTTTTGCTACTTATTATGTTCCACTATTGCATTTTCGATGATGCTACGTTTTTCAATGATGTCGCGTTTTGCAATATATGTTATGCTTTGTAATAAAACTTGCCCAACTGCACCAACTTGCCCAACTTGCCCAACTTGCTCAACTGCACCAACTTGCCCAACTACGCCAACTTGCCCAACTGCACCAACTTGCCC
>CAMRDM010000019.1 GCA_947041225.1 uncultured Deferribacteraceae bacterium
TTTTTATTAATTATAATTGTAGATAGATATTGCTTTTAAACTCTCTATTACTTCACAATAATAGCTATTATAAAACAATTTCTTAAAACTAGGAAATTATGATTGTTTTATCGTTGAACTTATAACATTATTTAACACATATCAAAAAACCCCTACAGCGTTAAACTATAGGGGTTATTTATATTATACTTTTATCGTTAATATTAAATTATATTTAAACTAAATCGTTACTATAAATTATCTTCACTCTCAACTTTACCTTCAACAAAAATCATCTCATCACCTTTATTTGTAACCAAAACTAACGCTTGTTTATCTGTTAGATACGCACTATTTACTGAATTAAGCATCTCAAAATATTTTACTTCAGCTAACATATCTTTCTCTGGTCCTGCCATCATCGTTGCGCCACCTTTATCAATAGTGAAATTATCACTGCCTATTTCATATTCACCAAAATATCTGTTCACTGGGGCTTCACCGTAAAACCTCTTGCCATCAAAACCGATCATTATCTGTGATCCATTAAAAAGATTAGTCAATAAATACTCTTTACCCGTTAAATATTCAGTCGTCAACTTTACATCCGTTATAGCTGATCGTGAGTCAAACATAGAATTGTTATCCACTTCGTTAACCTCTATCTCTACAATTTCTTGCATCTGTGCTGATCTACTCATATCTAAATCTGCATGATCCGTTCTCTTCTTGCCTATAATAATACCTACGATAATAATAACTGCCAATATAACTATAACTGTAATCTTCCTATTCATTCTCTACCTCAACATTATATATTTAATTCTAAAATAAAATTTAAACTACTGATCGAACAACGTGTCTTTATCTCCATTCAACTCTCTTGCCACTTCTAACAAAAAACTGTTCGGATAAATTAACGTTGCCATTCCTAAATACTCACTGTAACTACTCATATCATCCATTTCAAAGAATACTTGAGATAACCATATATATATCATAAACTTTTCATAATCTAATTTAGCGTTCTCTACTGCTCGTAAAAATAACGGCATCGCTATCTTTACTCCTCCTCCTACAAAACTCGGCTTAAACGATATCGATATAGCCGAACTAAATAACGTTATAAAACTGTTCGGAGATAATAAAAGTGCGTTATCGTACAACTTCTCTGCCTTATTCGCAAGGCTTGGAACTCCAAATACTGATGAATAATTTATAGCAGAAATATATAAGTTAGCCCTCGATGTCATATACTCCGCTGCCCTAATCGGATCTTGATTTCTGTTCTCAAACGCTTTAAGTGTCTCGGTTTCTGATAAAACTAACTCTAACGACTTAAGTTTACTCTTCTTATCTTTATTCTTATCGCCATCTGTCCTAACTTTAAACTCTTCTGCTATATTAATGTACGTCGCTTGCTCTATATCTGAACCTTTCATCTGCATTACTTCAGCTATCATCTTTGAAAGATTATCGTTCTTACTAGGAGATACACTCGATGAATATAATTCTACATATAAATCATTAACCTGCTTCGGATACGAAAACACAACAACTGGAAAAATTAACAATAAAAAAATAAAAGACACTCTTAACATGAATTAACTCCGATACTATCAATTAAAATAACACAAAACTTAGTTGATTGTAACTCATTATAACTATACTTTCAAGCATAGAACCACGCCTATTAACATAGTTTATAATATCGAAAATTTGATATATCTCAATACTGATACAGATAGAAAGTTGCTTCAATAATAATTCTGGTGCTTTTAAATGGTTAATAAATAAAGATAATTTATGAAAAATAGATGATGATTTGTTAAGAATGGATCGCTAAAATATACCGCATATGTGAAATTTACAATGCGTTGATAGATTTATCAACTGCTCCTTGATTGTAAAAACTCTACAATAACAATCAATACCTGTTCATAATATCTAAAACAGATACCTATCACCTATTGTAAAATCAATTACATAATCTAAAGTATAAAATAAAGCTTAGCAGAACAATGAAACTAAACCTTAACTAAACCTTTCTTCTCAAGTTCAGTTTTGCAATCTGTACAGTATCTTGCAAATGGTACATACTCTAATCTCTTATCTGTTATAGGCTCTTCACACTCTATACAAACACCGTATGTACCGTTCTCAACTCTTACTATCGCTTGTTCAACTAAACGAAGTTTAAGAGCTCCTGTTTCAACATTACCTAGCATTAGACTACGATTATATATGTTATACGCCTCATCTGCAGAATCTTGAATACCATCGTTTCCTAGATTTATCGCTTCATCGTATTTTTTGCTTAATGTCGCTATTAGTTCTTCTTTCATTTTTAATAATCTTGATGTGTATAGCTCTTTATTTTTCTCTGTCATTGCGAGACCTCCAAAAATTATGACATAATAGTAAGTTAAAAAGTGTTACTTATGATAAGGATGTCCATCTATTATCATCATAGCCCTATAAATCTGTTCTGTTAGAACAACAACTGCTACTCTATATGATAATGTCATATCGGATAATGATAGATAACTATAAGCTCTATCTCTTACTATCCCTGATAAACCTTCAGCTGCTCCTATTACAAAATTAATTGAACGTGCTGATTGATCCCTAAGTGTTGCTATATAGTCAGCAAAAGATCTGCTGTCATACTTCTTTCCACAACCGTCTAAACCTATCAAAATATCGTTGCTCTTTAATGATGATATAAACTTTGCATAGCTTTTATTTAAACTATCAAACTCTTTTATCTCTAAAAAAACATGCCCTGTTAATCTTTTTACATACTCTTCTGTAAATGAAATTATTAGACGATCTCTTATTTTCGACTCAGTTATTATACGAATTATCATACCTGCAACCAGATAACGGAGGTATTAATCAATTTATGGAAAAAGAGAGTTATAAGGTTTCTTTTAATATTTGTCAACATAATTCTACTATTTACTAAATAAATGATAGCACAAAATAGCTGAACTCATTGATGCGTTTAAAGAATCTATCTTCGAATTCATATTGATATTAACCCTAAAATCTGCTCTTTCAAGAATCGACTGACGGATACCTTTACCCTCTGAACCGATTATAATCGCTTTCTTACGCTTATCATCAATTTCAAAACTTTTAAGTGGAACTGCATCTTCGCTTATATCTGCTGCTATTATCACAAACCCTAGCTTCTTTAGATCATCAACTGCATTTCCTAAATTGACAATCTCAAACACTCTACTATAAAACAACGCACCCGCTGATGATTTATAAACAGCTGGAGTAACTCCTGCTTGATCGTGGCGTGGAACAAGGATATCCCTTATACCAAAACAGTGAGTTGCACGGATTATCGCTCCAAAATTGTGTGGATCTTGAATTTTATCAAGAATAGCTACATTACCCTTCTCTTTATTATCGTGAAAATATGTTCTGAAATCTGAGTATGAAAAATCATCTATCTCAGCTACAACACCTTGTGTCTCTAAACCATACTCATACTCAAAATCTCGTCTACCTAAAACTTCAAACGGTACTTTGATATCATCAAAATGAATTGACGCTCCGTGGCGAACAATAATCTTTCTAGCCTTTCCACTATGTACGGCCTCTAATACCGCATTCCTACCCGAAATAAGTAACAAATTGATACTCCTTTAACTAAATGATAGAAACGTCTTATAAATAATAATGATACCTTATCAATAATATAAAACCTGAAATTCAATCATCTATGTATGTCTAAATCTAAATAATCACTAACTTAAACCGATCCAATCTATAATAATATATAAACTGCTCGTACTTATTTATACCTATTAATTTATAAAATCATGGAGCTGTTAATTCTTAATATCTACGCTTTTTAACAGTCGGTTTCTTAAAATTTTTCAAAACAATCAAGAAAACTATACAGAAACCTAAAAAAAGTGAAGTATTAACAACTCCTGCCATATTGTCGTCCATAAAGTTCTTAACTAACGCTACAATAAGGGCTATGAAAACAAGTAGAACACCTATTTTATTGTATATTAATCCCAGTATTTGCAAGAGATCCTCCTGTATTTGAACATTTTAACAGAGTGTCCCTAAAGACAATTGACAATGCTATAGAATATAATGTTTTATTTCAATAATTTCAACTACTTATTTTAAAATTCTACTATATTCTTCATTCATCGGTTTGACATATACCGTTTTAATTGATATCATAGCTAATCGGTACAATAAACTTAGGATGTGATAATGTTAAAGGAGACTTTTAATATTGTTGTTGATAGATATGATTTTTTTATACCATTAATCATTGAACATGTATATATATCTGCAATAGCAGTGACGATCGCAACAGTTATCGGCTTATCACTAGGTATTTTTATAAGCGAATATAAAATCGCTCGAAGTCCCGTACTTAGTGTAACCAATATCATATATACAATACCCTCAATAGCTCTATTAGGATTTATGCTCCCTTTGACGGGGGTCGGAAATCTGACAGCTATTATAACTCTCATTCTCTACGCCCTTCTACCAATCATCAGAAATACTTTCACTGGAATAACAAACATAAGCAATACAGTTATTGAAGCCGCAGACGGAATGGGTAGTACTAAGTTTCAACTACTTACAAAAATTAAACTGCCTCTTGCCTTTCCAGTTATATTAGCAGGGTTTAGAAATATGGTCGTAATGACTATAGCACTTGCTGGTATCGCATCGTTCATCGGTGCTGGTGGATTAGGAGTTGCAATATATAGAGGTATATCCACAAACAATACCCCCATGATCTTGGCAGGAAGTATACTTATCGCATTAATGGCGTTTCTCTCTGATTTTATACTAGGATTTTGTATTAAATTAATCGAACGTAAAAAATATCTAGAATTAAAACTCATCACACTCGCTATATCTATAATCATCATTATATCTGTCGTATACGGAGTTCTATCTAATAGAGCAGAAATATCTATCGCATCAAAACCCGCTACTGAACAGTTCATTCTTACTGAAATATTAAAGATCATTATCGAAGACAGAACCGACATAGATGTTAAAGTCTACAAAGGCATAGGTGCTATCGGAAGCATACACGCTGGACTACTTAAAGGTGATTTTGATATCTATCCTGAATACACAGGGACTGCTTGGGCGTATATCTTAAAGAAAGATTTAAACACTTGTATAGATGCAAACGGCAAAACTACCATCTGTGATCGTGAACAGATGAAATCTGAACTACAAAAAACTTATGAAGATGATTTTCAGCTTACATGGGTATCGTACTACGGATTTACAAACTCGTACGGTATAGCTGTGAAAAATGAAATAGTTAAAAAATATAATCTAAAAACATACTCCGATCTTGCTAGAGTTTCTGGAAATCTTACATTCGGTGCTGAATATGATTTCTATGAAAGAAATGATGGATACTATCCTCTAGTTAAAAGATACGACTTCGCATTTAAAGATGTTGTTGATATGGATTTAGGATTAAAATATAAAGCTATTGAAAGTGGTGAAATTGATGCAGTATTAATTTATACCACTGACGGTGAAGTAGCTGATCTTGACGTTACTGTACTTATTGATGATAGAAAATTCTTTCATGATTATTACGCAGGAAACGTGGTTAGAAAAGATCTAATCAAAAAGTATCCAGATCTACTAGAAGTACTTATACTTCTTGAAAATCTATTAACTGAAGAAGAGATGTCTAAACTTAATTATCAGGTAGATATCCTTAAAATAGAAGATAAAGAAGTAGCTAGGAAGTTTCTTATCAGTAAAGGAGTGTTGAAAAAATAAACATGAACCAATGTATAAGATTTGAAGAAGTTACGAAATATTACGGCGAAAAGAAAATTGTAGATAATGTGTCTCTATCTATTGATAAAGGTGAACTCGTAACCGTATTAGGTCCATCTGGCTCTGGTAAAACAACGATGCTAAAGATGATAAACGGAATCGTTCAGCCTGATAACGGATCGATATACGTCTACGATCAAGATGTTGCTAAATGTGATATTGTTAATCTAAGAAGACGCATAGGATATGTTGTTCAAGAAACTGTTCTATTTCCTCATCTTGATATATATCACAATATCTCATACGTTCCGAACTTAATCGGAATTAGTAAATCTAAAACTAAAAGAAGAGTTAGAGATTTAGTCGATATGCTACAATTAGATAAATCAATGCTTAAACGATACTGCGATGAATTAAGTGGTGGTGAAAAACAAAGGATAGGTATAGCTAGAGCTTTAGCAGCCTCTCCTGAAATAATGCTCATGGACGAACCGTTCGGAGCACTTGATCCTGAAACTAGAGCTATACTGCAAGATGAACTGCTCAGAATATGGAAAGAACTACATATGACTATATTTTTTATCACGCATGATGTTAGCGAAGCAGAAAAACTTGGTAGTAGAATTCTTGTTATGAACGAAGGAGTTTTAGAAGATAAAGTAACTCCTGTATGTGTCGATTAAACCAATATATTGATGAAAATAGTTACATAGATTAATTCAACACATTTATATCTTGACTTAAATTTATATGACTACTATAACATTATGAAAATATCTTAATTATAAAAATATTTATTTTTATCTGTTAAGATTATAGTATATCAATACAGCTACTTATGGCAAGGAACAGATAACTTTAATTTATTAAAATATATCTGTTGTACTTTAATTTAAAGGAAATTCATGTTAGGGAAAAAAACCTTAAATGTTCTCATAGATGAGCGTGACTTTTTTATACCACTCGTAATGGAACATATCTACATATCTTCTATCGCAGTGATGATATCTACTATGCTAGGTCTCGGACTTGGTGTATTTATTAGTCAATATAAATACTTCAAATTTCCAGTCCTAAGCTTAACAAACCTCATATACACTATCCCTACAATCGCTATGCTCGGCTTTCTTACACCGATGACTGGGGTTGGCAATATCACAGCGATTATCGTACTCGTTATCTACGCTCTTCTACCTATGGTTCGAAACACATATATTGGGATAACAGATATAAGCAACGATATCATCGAAGCAGCTAATGCTATGGGTAGTACAAAATTTCAACTCCTTACAAGAATAAAATTACCTCTTGCACTTCCTGTTATCTTAACAGGCTTTCGTAATATGGTCGTAATGACTATATCTCTAGCTGGTATTGCCTCGTTTATAGGCGCTGGAGGGCTTGGTACTGCTATATACAGAGGAATATCTACTAATAACGTTCAAGTCGTTCTCGTGGGTAGTATACTTATCGCATTACTTGCGTTTATCTCTGATCAAATATTAATCCATTTTCTCAAATTAGTTAAATTAAAAAAATATCTAAACTTAAAAATAAAATCTTCTATCATTACAGTTTTTATCATATTTATATTTATATTTAATTTAGCTGGGAAACAGTACGATATATCTATTGCTTCAAAACTCGGGTCAGAACAGTTTATCTTATCTGAAATCTTGACAATATTAATAGAAGAAAACTCCGATCTAAAAGTTAAACTTTATAAAGGTGTTGGTGGATCAACCGCAGGTATTCATGAAGGAATGATTAAAGGACAGTTCGATCTATACCCTGAATATACTGGTACAGCTTGGCTATATCTTTTACAAAAAGAGTATGAACCAGATCACGATAAACTACAAGCACAACTAGAGAAAATATATAACGAAGAGTATGGTATTGAATGGATATCGTACTACGGATTTAATAATAGCTACGCATTAACTGTGAGAACGGAAACTGCTGATAAATATAATCTACAAAAATCATCAGACGTTACAGCTATAGCTGATGAATTAGTTTTCGGTGCTAACTACGATTACTATGAAAGAGATGACGGATTCAATGCTATGGCTGATGCGTATAACTTAAAATTTAAAAAGACTATAGATATGGAGATCGGTTTACGATATATAGCCTTAGAATCTAAAGAGATCGATATATTACCTATCTTTACAACGGACGGTGAAGTATTAGATCTTGATGTTAAAATATTAGAGGATGATAAACACTTCTTTAAAAAATATATGGCTGGAAATGTAATCCGTAAAGAGATATTAATGAAACATCCTGAACTTAGAGATATCTTAGGCAAACTAAATAATACTATGGATAATGAAGAGATATCTAAACTTAATTACGAAGTTAATATTAAAAAAAGAATAGATAGAGATGTCGCAAGAGAGTGGCTTATCAAGAAAGGGCTTATTGAAGATAAGAAGTGATAGCCGTAATCAGATATAATTATAAACTGCGTAACGGTGCATACTTGCATAACTGAGTAACTACATAACTGTTAAAAAATAATGACACATTAAAACCGTGATCGCAACGCCTCATGAAACATTCTATAAATTAAATAAAATCAATTTTCGGAGATATATAATGATTACTTTATCAAAACTAAAATCAGTTATTAGAAGTAGAGTTTTTATCATCGTGTTTTCAATCATATTAACGATATTTTCAATGCTCTGCTTAACACCGTTTTTTGTAAATATTTATGATAGTAATTCAAGCTTAGTGAATGAACATCTAAACACTCAACTTATGCGTTCAGGCGTACTTTTTGGGATAGCAAGATTTATTAACGGAACTATATCTCTCGCTCAATCATTAGAGTTCTCTGTTGCTGTCGCATCTATCAATCCACTTGAAATATTAGCACCTGTGAACGATTTTATAGCACGCATATCTAACGCATCTATGATCGCTGTATCATCTGTTTTATTACAGAAATTTCTGCTAAAAATATTTATATGGATATCGTTTTTTATACTCATTCCAGTAAGCTCTCTACTGCTACTTTTTTCAGCGATATTTAAAGATAATCTATCTATACTTTTACGCTCATTAAGTTTACGTTTTTTCGTTTTTTCACTTCTTGTAGCGTTCACAATCCCTATATCTGTATACCTATCAATCGGTATCGAAAAAGGGATATTATCATCAACAATAGATGAAAGCATGAACGCATTAAATGAAGATAATAGAAGTATGATAGATATTAATAATAATTTATTATCTATTACTAACAGTGATTTAAATAGTCCTAGTGAGAGTAACTTAGATGATAAAAAATTGTCAGATAATGCAGGATTAATAGATAAAACTAAAAATTTATTTTCATCTGGTTACGATAGTGTAGGTGAGTTTTTCTCATCGATAAATCTATATACAAAGGTTAAAGATACGCTTACTGCATTACAACTTAAAGTTGAAAGTACATCTAATTATTTTATCAAAATGTTGCTTATAATATTTATCACAACACTGTTAATTCCTATCGGTACATTCTTTATTCTAAAGTCTGCATTTACAACAATTTTTAGAAGCGTATCAGATTTTAAAAGAGATAATATTTAGAGATTAATGATAAAATAAAACTCGCTATATCTTATTAAATATTTATGAAATTATTACAATAAAAAATAGGTATGCTATAAAATTATAACATACCTACTAATTTATTTTCTAACTTATTATATAGTAACTTATGCAGAGCTTCGCTACCCGTTCATAGTGGTAACATCTTGCCGATCTACCAACACATATTTTACGCTTACAACATCAAACAATGTTACACTCGCAACATCAAACAATGTTACGCTCGCATATTTTACACTCGCAACGTCAAACAATGTTACGCTCGCATATTTTACACTCGCAACGTCAAACAATGTTACACTCGTAATTTTACGCTCGCAACATCAAAACAATGTTACGCACGCATATTTTACACTCGCAACGTCAAACAATGTTACACTCGTAATTTTACACTCGCAACATCAAACAATGTTACACTCGTAATTTCACGCTCGCAACATCAAACAAAGTTACGCACGCATATTTGTATATTGTAACGGTGTATCGATCTCTAATTTTTTCATCAACTCCATAGCTGTTTGAAGATCATCGATCTTCTTACCTTCAACACGAACTTTGCTATCCATGATAGATGCAGTAACTTTTAATTTACTCTCTTTTATAGCTGCAATAAGTTTCTTAGCGATATCTTTCTCTATCCCCTCTTTCACTTTCACAGTTCGTGATAACATCGCACCACCTGCTTTTTCAATATCTTTAAACTCTAAAAATCTTGAATCCACACCTCGTTTTGTAACAACAGATATAAGCATCTCACGCAACATAGTCATCTTCATTTCATCTGATGTCTTAAATGTGATTACCTTATCTTTTTTATTAAGATCAACTTCTGTATTTGATCCTTTAAAATCAAACCTAGTATTTAACTCTTTTTTAAGATTGTTAACCGCATTATCCAGTTCTTGTAAATCAATCTCTGAAACTGTATCAAAAGATGGCATATATATTACTCCTTTTACTTAAAATCTATTATATTGTAACAGCTCATCTATCTAATCATTTAGATAAATGAGTTCATTATTCAACTTAAAAACTCTACTCTATTACTCCGCCACCGATCAACATATCATCAATATAAATTCCAACCGTCTGTCCTGATGCTGGTGCGAACTGTTTATTCTCAAATAGTATCTGTGCCTTATTATCAGGAAGTTTCTCCACCGTACAAGGCTCTTCTGTCATACGATATCTAACCTTAGCCATACCGTTAAAAATTGTTTTACTAGCTTTATGAAAGTTACACTCAACTAAATTAACTGTCTCTTCACCGATATCTTCTTTAGTTGTTAGATACACATCGCCTGTCTTAGAGTCTATAGACTTAACGTATATAGGCTCGCTATAGCTTATATCTAACCCTTTACGTTGTCCTACTGTATAGTTATGGATACCTCTATTTTGTCCGACAATTTCACCGTTCAATATAAAGTTTCCTGTGATAACTTTTTTAAGATATTTTGATAAAAAATCTCTATAATTACTGCCTTCAATAAAACAGATATCTTGACTATCTTTCTTCTCTGCAACAGATAAACCGATCTCTTTTGCAAAACCTCTAATATCTTTCTTCTTAAAACTGCCTAGTGGAAAACGAAGATATTGAAGATACTCCTCTTCGATTAACGCTAGATAATACGATTGATCTTTATCTTTATCTAACCCTTTACTTATTATAGGGTAGCCCTCTAACTCTTTCATAATAGCGTAATGTCCAGTAATAATCTTAGTTGCATTATTCTTTACCATCTCATTATGTAGAAAAACTGTTTTTGCAAGTTTATTGCATCTACTACATGGATTAGGTGTTCTGCCATATTTATATTCTCTTATAAAATAAGATATAATGTACTCATTAAACTCCTTTGAGTAATCAGCTAGATACCACTTAATTCCTAACTCTTCTGCTACACGTTTTGCATCATCGTAATTTGTATCCTCGTTATCGAACATTTTTAATGTTACACCTATAACTTCTTTAGCACTCTGTTTAGCTAGATATGCTGTAAAAGATGAGTCTACTCCTCCAGACATTGCTACGATCACTTTTTCATCACTTGATATATTTAAATCAAAACTGCTTATATTCATTTCTCTATGTTAAGGAATATCTATATTTTTTGCAATGATAATTATTGAATTATAGTAAAATAACATATATAGTACTACTCTGGGTGATGTGGGTGATCGCTTGTATCTTTATTGCATACAAGAGGAAAGTCCGAACACTTATGAGCAGGATGACCGATAACATCGGTTCGTGGTAACACGGGGATAGCGTTACAGAAAATAACCGCCTTATATAAATTTATTTATACATGGTAAGGGTGAAAATTTAGGGTAAGAACCTATAACGATAGTTGGTAACAATTACCGAGAATAAGCCCCATCTGGTGCAAGACAAACAGTGAAGAGATTGCTCATATCGTTACTATTCACAGGTAGTTGCTAGAGGTAAATAGTAATATTTATCGTAGATAGATGATCGCCACTCGGTAATTCGAGTACAGAATTCGGCTTATAACATCACCCAGTTTCATAAACCTATTTTATAAGTTACACATATTAATCTCAATTATAGTTCTATAAAGTTACAATCAATTTCTAATTAATCAGCATATACGCTTGATAACATTCAATATTAAAATAAAGTAGTTGACATCTTGTATAAAAGATATATAATTAGCCGTTTTAATTATTATATGGAGGGCAACATGCCTGTTAGAAGTGATTTAAAAAAAATTCTCATTATTGGTTCAGGACCAATAATCATCGGTCAAGCCTGTGAGTTTGATTATTCTGGAACCCAAGCTTGTAAAGCATTAAGAGAGTTGGGATATGAGATTGTACTTGTAAACTCAAACCCAGCAACGATAATGACTGATCCTGAGATGGCTGATATAACGTACATAGAACCTCTAAATATCTATAGACTAGAAAAAATAATTGAAAAAGAAAGACCTGATGCTCTTCTACCTAACCTTGGTGGACAAACAGGATTAAACTTAACTATCGAACTTAATGATGCTGGAATACTTGATAAATATAATGTCGAAGTTATCGGTATTAATCTTGAAGCGATTAAAAAGGGTGAAGATAGAATTATATTTAAAGAGACTATGGAACAAATCGGTATTGATATGCCTAAATCTGTTCCTGCATACTCTGTTGAAGAAGCTGAAAAAATCGCATCTGAACTTGGATACCCTGTAGTTTTAAGACCAGCCTATACACTTGGTGGTACAGGTGGTGGTATCGTTTACAATGTAGAAGAACTTAGAAAAGTTGCTGAAATAGGTATATCTGCATCAATGATTAATCAGATACTTGTTGAAGAATCTGTATTCGGATGGGAAGAGTTAGAGTTAGAAATCGTTAGAGATATGGCTGGAAATATCATTACTATCTGTTTTATAGAAAATATCGACCCTATGGGGGTACATACTGGAGACTCATTCTGTTCTGCACCGATGTTGACTATTTCACAAGATACTCAAAAAAGATTACAAGATCAAGCTTGGCAAATAGCTGAAGCTGTTGGTGTTACTGGTGGAACAAATGTTCAATTCGCTCATAACCCTGAAAATGGAAAAATAGTTATTATTGAAATCAATCCTAGAACATCAAGATCATCTGCTCTTGCATCTAAAGCGACTGGTTTTCCGATAGCTTACATATCTGCAAAACTTGCAGCAGGAATTCTTCTATCAGAGATCCCTCACTATAAATTCGGAACATTAGATAAATATGTACCAAACGGTGATTATGTAGTTATAAAATTCGCTAGATGGGCTTTTGAAAAATATCCACTTGAAAAAGATATTCTTGGCACACAGATGAAAGCTGTGGGTGAAGTTATGTCTATCGCATCTACATATAAAGAAGCTTTCCTTAAATCTATTAAATCACTGGAGAACGGTAGATTTGGATTAGGTGAAGTTAATCAATATAAAAAATTATCTCTTGAAGAATTAATAGGATTACTATGGCAACCATCTTCTGAAAGACAGTGGATTATGTATGAAGCTATGAAGAAAGGTGCAACTGTTGATGAGCTATTCAAACTTACTAAAATTAAAAAATATTTCCTAGAACAGATGAAAGAGTTAATCGAGCTTGAAGAGAAAATTACATCTTTCACAATAGACACTCTTCCTGATGATATATTAACTGAAGCTAAAAAAGATGGATTTGCTGATAACTATATCGCTAAACTTCTTAAATGTGATGAGAAAGAAGTTAGACAGAAACGTCATGCAATAAACCTTCGTCCATCATACCTTCCTATCGCCGTATCTGGTGTTGAAGCTGGTGATAAAGGTGGATCATCTGCTGCTTACTACTACTCTACATATAATAGACCTAAATCTGAAGCTATTAAACCAAGCACTAAAAAGAAAGTTATGGTACTTGGATCTGGACCTAACAGAATTGGACAAGGGATCGAGTTTGATTACTGTTCATGTCACGCTGTGTTCGCTATGAGAGATGCTGGATACGAAACTATAATAGTAAACTGTAACCCTGAAACGGTATCAACTGATTACGATACATCTGATAGATTATATTTTGAACCGCTAACGGTTGAAGATGTTATTGAAATATATCACCTTGAACAACCTGAAGGAATCATCGTTCAATTCGGTGGACAAACTCCATTAAACATATCTAAGAAATTAGAAGATGCTGGAATAAATATGTTAGGTACAAAACCTTCTACTATCGCATCTGTTGAAGATAGAGAACTTTTCGCAAGACTTATGGAAAAATTAAATATCAAAATGCCTGAAGCTGATACTGCAACTAAATTAACTGATGTTAAAGTTAAAGCGAATAAAATAGGTTACCCTGTAATCGTTCGTCCATCATACGTACTTGGTGGTAGAGGAATGGCTATCATTAGAGATGATGAAGAGATGGATGCATATATTCTAACTGCAACTGAAATTAGTGAGAGTGAACCTCTACTAATAGATAGATTTTTAAATAACGCTCTCGAGTGTGAAGCTGATGCTCTTTGTGATGGTACTGATACTTTTGTTCCAACTATCATGGAACATATTGAAAGAGCTGGAGTTCACTCTGGAGATTCTGCTTGTGTTATACCTCCTGTTACTCTATCTGAAAAAAATCAGAAGAAAATATACGAACACATGAATAGTATCGCAACTGAACTCGGTGTGGTTGGATTAATCAATGTACAGTTCGCTGTTGAAAACGATGAAGTATATATATTAGAAGCTAACCCTAGAGCATCAAGAACTGCTCCAATCGTTTCTAAAGTATGTGGAATACCTATGGCGAAAGTTGCTACTATGTTAATGGCTGGGAAAAAACTGAAAGATTTCAATCTTACACATAAAAAATTAGACTTCTTCGCTGTTAAAGAAGCCGTTCTACCTTTTAATAAATTTAGAGATACCGATCCTGTACTTGGACCTGAGATGAAATCTACTGGTGAAGTTCTAGGTATAGCTGACTCGTTCGCATACGCTGTTTATAAAGCTCAAGAAGGCGCTGGAACTATTCTTCCTATGAAAGGAACTGTGCTTCTATCTGTCGCTAATAAAACCGATAAAGTTTTAGAACTTGGTAAACTATTAGTTGAACTTGGATTTAAAATAGTCGCAACTGGTGGAACGCATGAATTCTTAAATAAACATAATATCGTAAACGAATTCATTTATAAAGAGAGTGAAGGTAGACCGAATATTACTGATATGATTTTAAATAAACAACTTGATCTCATTATAGATACTCCCGGAAATAAACAATCTACTAGCGACGGTGCAATAATTAGAAAACATGCAATTAAATTCAATATACCTTGCATAACAACTGTATCTGGTGCGCTTGCATCTGTACAAGGAATTAAAGCAGCTAAAATGGAAGTTACAAGACTTAGATCGCTACAGGAGTTACATATTTAATAACCGATCGTAACGGTAATTAATTTATTATGAAAAAAGCCTTTATAAATATAGAGAAGTTATTTGACTCGAAATACACGTGGATTACTCTTGCAGTAGCGATATCAATTGGTTTCACAAATCCTGCTTACGGATTAATTATCGGAGTTGTTTTATCTATTATTACGAAAAATCCTCAGATAAAATTTACTTCAACTGTTGCTAAATCGTTGTTAAAATTATCTGTAATTATTTTAGGCTTCGGACTTAATCTATCCACCGTTATAAGTGTCGGCGTATCGTCAATTCATATAACTGTGATAGGTATTACGGCTACTATGATTTTAGGCTATCTACTTGGAAAATTATTTTCAATTGATAGCAATATAAGAGTATTACTGTCATCTGGAACAGCTATCTGTGGAGGATCGGCTATTGCTGCTATTGCACCTGCGATAAATGCAACGTCATCTCAGATAGCCGTTTCAATGGCAATTATTTTTCTGCTTAACGCAATCGGATTAATTATTTTTCCTCCGATAGGCGAGCTACTAAATCTATCAGAACAAGATTTTGGATTATGGACTGCACTTGCAATTCATGATACATCATCTGTCGTTGGCGCTGCTGCAACTTACGGTACTGTTGCCTTAGCTGTTGCGACAACCGTTAAACTTACTAGAACATTATGGATTATACCTCTATCTTTTACGATCGCTAAAATAAATAAAAGTGAGAATAAAACTGTATTTCCTTTATTCTTAGTAGGGTTTATAATCACAGCAACTATTAGAACAGTATTACCATCGTTTGAGGTTTTGTTCAACCATTTTGCTATGTTTGGAAAAGAGATGATGAGTGGAATATTATTCTTAATCGGTGCTGGACTTACAACAAGCGAACTTAAAAAGATCGGAGCTAAACCGTTAATTGTTGCAGTGCTATTATGGATAATCGTATCTGTTGCAACTCTGCTTGCGATATATTATCAATTATTTAGTATCAATTTCGGTACGCAATAAAAATATCAATATCAAAAAAATTAATAAACTTATAGTTGCACTAGTTACAACTTTTTTACTATCAAATAAAACTTAGTGGTTCTAATAATCACAATATTATCTATGATTTATAATAGTCTACTTACTATCTATCCCACCCCAATAAAAAATAAAACTAATATCAAAAATGTGAAAAGTTGTACACAGTATACATATCCTCTCCTCTCGCATTATCACATAAGGTTATTTAACACCTGTTTTATAACTTAATAAACATCTAAATTAAAAGATAGGCAAACCACTCGTCTACAATGAACTTATCTGGAAAAATAGTATCAATTAAATGTTGTTCATTTATCCATTCAAAAAAAATATCTATAATTAAGAGTTGAAAAAGTTAAATCTTGATTTTCACTAAAAATAAATTTATGCTAACTCATTATTACATAAACTAATATTACATAAAACATTTTTTTTATAGGAGTAAATTATGCTAGAATCGTTAATAGATATCAATCCAGTTTTACTGGCACTGTTTGGAGGGTTATTCACTTGGGGAATGACTTTAGCAGGAGCATCACTCGTTTTCTTTTTTAAAGAGATCAATCAAACCTTATTAAATGTTATGTTAGGATTTGCTGGAGGAGTAATGATCGCTGCATCTTTCTGGTCGCTACTTCTTCCTGCAAAAAATATGGCAGAAGAATTTGAAAATCCTTTCTTTCCGTCTTGGTTGCATATTGTAGGCGGAATAGCTGTTGGTGGGGGGTTTTTAATGCTCACAAATAGATTACTACCATTCATGAATAAAACATTAGGTATGACACAAAATATTACTAAATCATGGAAAAGAAGTATTCTTCTAGTTACAGCAATGACATTGCATAATATCCCCGAAGGATTAGCGTACGGTGTTGCATTTGGACTTGTTGCAACTGATCCCACAGCGTTACCAGGAGCAGTTGCACTTGCAATAGGGATAGGTATTCAAAACTTTCCTGAAGGAGCAGCTGTTGCAATTCCTCTTCGTCAAGAAAATATGTCTCGTACAAAAGCTTTTATGTATGGACAGTTTTCAGGTATAGTTGAACCGATATTTGCTGTAATAGGAGCTCTATTTGCAATGACTGTTACAACGTTTCTACCATTTGCACTATCGTTTGCAGCAGGTGCTATGATACTTGTTGTTGCAAAAGATCTTATACCTGAATCCCAAGCGTATGAACGTGAAAGTCGTTTTACAACTCAAGGAATAATGCTCGGTTTTATTGTTATGACATTTTTAGATATCACATTAGGATAAACTTACAATGTACACTGTGTAACATACTGTAATACAGTGTACATTATAAAAATAAAATATTTAGAATATTAATTAAATTAAGCTCTTAACAAAAATATTTATTAACTCAACTTTTAGCAAAATAGTAAATTCAATCAAAACATTATAATAAAAAAAGCTATAAATTATCTTTCCTCAAAATAACTTATAGCATAATTAATTAACTAACTTTCATATTTATAAAATTAAATTACTCTATGCAAAATACCTACGGTCTTTCATACCTATCTGTTAAGATATTTAACATTCCTACTAACTCGGTTACAACTTCCTGAAGTTCTCTAAATCTACTATCATTTTCAACTTTTGTACCATCAACAACTGACTGCATTAAACTTATACCTAATGAGTGAACTCTTAAATGTAACGCCTCTAATGCAATAAAATCATGATCATTACCGTAAAGTCTCATACCATCTGAATAGTAAAATTTACCGAACTCACAATGTAGATGATCCAGTAACTCAACAGAAGTATTATTAATATAGTTATGCACAACTTTATCTAAAAAACATAAGTGAGCTAATTTTGCTCTTATAAAAACAATCGATTCTAAGTTGTAATCGTATTTAGAGTATCTGTTGTTTAATAAGTGTATAATTAAAGTGATATTATCAAACACCTCTCCTAATTCAACCGATTTATCCATAGCATGTAATGCATCTCCACTCATCACATCTACACTCTCTACAATCTGCTGTGATACACTCGACTGTTCCTCTGTTGCAACAACTATCCCATGTATAGACTCATTCAAATCTAACATAGCATTTTGAACACTTACAAATGAATCAGCTGAACTTCCTAATGATACCTGTTGACTATCAACCGTTGTTGTTACATTATTTGTAAGAGTTGATACGCTCAATATGTTCTTCTGGATACTATTAATCGCATCACCAATCTCTTTTGTAGAGTTTAAAGTTTTCTCAGCAAGTTTTCTAACCTCATCTGCAACAATCGCAAACCCACGTCCAGCCTCTCCAGCTCTTGCCGCCTCAATTGCAGCGTTTAACGCAAGTAGATTTGTTTGATCCGATATCTCACTGATAGTTGATGAAACAACCCCTACTTGTTTAGCATTCTCCGTAAGCATAGATATCTCTTTATTGAGCATCGCTATATCGTTACTGATATTATCTGAAAAATCTTTTGTAGCAGTTATTAACTCTACACCTTCAGCTGTTCTATCTAATGTTACTTTTGCTTTATCGTTTATTACAAGCGTTGCACTAACAATAGAGTTAATTGCAAGTTCCATCTCTTTCTCAGCATTTACAACATGTTTACAAGAATCGTTATTGTTCTTAGCCGACTTCGCAGCATCATTCAATGAGTGCTTAAAGAAACACGTCGCCTCTTCTACAAGTGCTAACTTTTTCAAAACATTATACATCTCTTTTGAAAATAATCCGATGAAATTGTTGAACGATTTAAGGATAGCATCGCTACTTTCTAAATCTTTATTCTTTGAAGATATCGGACATAACGATAACTCTTCATCCTTACTTATCAAGGTATCAACTTTTCTAGTTAAAAATAGATATTTTGAATACTTACGCTTCAAAAATACAAAATTACCGATTACAGCTAAAATGGCAAAACACGTCTTAACCACAATAGGCATCGGTACAACAATAACTAATAAAAAAAACAGAAACATAATAAATGATAAAATCACTTGAGCCCTTAGACTAATAACCATAATAGAAACTCCCCAGCTTATAAAAACGTTATTTCACATTAATCCAGCGGTAAAAATAGCTATAAAGAACAAACTACATATCTATATAGTAACCTATGAGATAATATTAATCTATAAAATTGATTTAGTAAACAGAAATTAGATATTATAAATATTTACACTATCTATTGGTATATTATTCAGATAGAGCCCATGAATTCATAAGAAAGTATTTTATATAAAAAATTAAGCTATAAGGTATCTTCCAGAATAACTTATAGCTTAATCAATTAACTTTTATAATTTATAAACAAAATATTTATAGTAATTTATGGTTTTTCATATCTATCTATTAGGATATTTAGATTTCCAACAAGTCTTCCTACAACATCCTGAAGATCGTTAAGTACTAAATCATTACTTTCCTTTGTACCATCAATTACTCCTTGCATCAAACGGATACCTAACTCATGAACTTTTAAATGTAACCCTTCAATCGCAATAAAATCAGTATCTTTACCGTAGTTTTTCATACCATCTGAGTAATAAAACTTACCGAAATCACAGTGTAAATGATCTAATAACTCTACAGAATTACCTATTTTATAGTTACGCACAACCTTCTCTAAAAAACTTAAATGTGCTAACTTAGCTCTTATAAAAACTATTGATGATATATTATAATTATATTTAGAGTATTTGCCACCTAAGACGCTGATTGTTGATGCTACATTTGAAAACATATCTCCTAACCTAACAGACATCTTCATCGTACTAACAGCTTCTTCACTCATCAAATCAATACTTTCTACTATCTGCTGTGATACGCTTGACTGCTCTTCTGTTGCAGCAACTATTCCATGTATCGACTCATTCAAATCTAACATAGCATTTTGGACACTAGCAAATGAATCTGCTGAACTTCCAAGAGATACCTGTTGACTATCAACAGTTGTTGTTACATTTTCTGTAAGTGTCGATACACTTTTTATATTTTTTAAGATAGCATTAACTGCATCTTCAATCTGTTTTGTTGAGTGTAATGTTTTCTCTGCAAGCTTTCGAACTTCATCTGCAACGATTGCAAATCCTCTTCCTGCTTCTCCTGCTCTTGCAGCCTCTATAGCTGCATTTAATGCAAGTAAGTTAGTTTGATCTGATATTTCTCCGATCGTTGATGTCATCATCGCTACCTGTTGAGCATTCTCTGTAAGCATAGATATCTCTTTATTAAGTTTAGATATGTCTTGACTTATATTATCTGAAAAACCTTTAGTGGCAGTTATTAAACCAACACCTTCTTCTGTTCTTTCTAAGGTTGTTTTAGACTTATCATTTATTACAAGAGTTGCACTAACTATTGAATTAATTGCAAGCTCCATCTCTTTTTCTGCGTGTGCTAGATATTGACAAGAATCATTATTCTTTTCAGCAGCGTACTCTACATCAGTCAGTAAACGCTTAAAGAAATATGTACCCTGCTCTACCTGTGCTAACTCTTTCAAAATAGCATACAACTCACCTGAAAACAGTGCAATAAACTGATTAAATAAGATAAGAAATTGATCGTTATTTTCTCCGTTGCTATTACTCTTATTAGAAGAGATTGGAGTTAATGAAAGATTTTCTTCCTTTAACAGTAAGTTTATTTTATCATTAATAAACTTATATTTTGAAAATTTACTCTTTATAAATAAAAAGTTTATTATTACTGCTAATATTGAAAAACATATCTTAACCAAGATCGGCATAGGCACAATAATAATAAATAATAAAAATAGAAACACCACAAACGATAACAATACCTGTGCTCTGAGAGAGATAACCATAAAACAAACTCCTTATTTGAAAAATATTGCTTACTCTTAAAATCTATATAAATAGCTATATGTATATAATACCAAATAATGTTACGCATTGACATAAATATCTTACCATGAGTACTATTAACAATAATATAGGGAAAGCAATAACACCTAACAATATATACTATACTTACATAATAGCAAATAACAATAATTAATTAGACTGATTTAGTAAATTAAAATTAAAAATTACTTATAAAAGAATATATATTTCTACTCTAAATAAGTAGAATAAATCAGCTGTTTGACTGTGCGTCTATACACTATTTGACTGTCGTAACTATAATCGCTTGACATTGAGACAATATAAATTTATCCTTTTTTGAAAGCACACAATATTATATTTAGGAACAATATCTATGAACTTAAAAGACTTTACTGAAAAAATAGCATCAATCAATATTACAGATCTTGCTGAGCAAGCAAAAATAGCTCGAGCAAATATTATCACTATGACAACTTTGGCAGAATCAGGACACCCAGGTGGATCGTTATCATCTATAGATATGTTAATGGCTATCTACTCTGTTGCAAATATCTCTAAAGATAATTTAGCCGATATTAAACGTGATAAAATCGTTGTATCGCATGGACATATATCTCCTGCTGTATACTCAGCTCTTGCCTATAAAGAGATATTAAATATTGATGATGTAATATCTGGTTTTCGTAAAGCAGGATCGCTATACGAAGGACACATAGAACGTACCGTACCTGGGGTTGAATGGACTACTGGAAACCTTGGACAAGGTTTATCTGTATCTGCTGGGTTCGCTATATCTGATAATGTAAATAAAACTAACGCTGATGTATATCTTATCATGGGAGACGGAGAACAACAGAAAGGACAGATTGCAGAAGCTAGAAGATTTATCTCTAAATATAAACTCAATAATATAACTACTTTTATCGACTTCAACGAACTACAGATATCAGGAGATATTCACTCAGTTATGCCATCACTCGATATAGCTAAATCGTTTGAAGCTGATGGATTTGAAGTTCTACACATAGATGGACACAACTATAACGATATCTTTAGTGCGATGCTAAAAAGTAAAGCAAACGATAAACCAACTGTGATTATAGCTAAAACTGTAATGGGTAAAGGTATACCTTTTATAGAAAATAAAGAGAAGTATCACGGATCAACTCTATCTATAGATGAATATAAAGAAGCTCTATCAATTCTTGGATGTAAAGATAAACTCGATTTCTATAAAGAGTTGAGAGGGAAAATAAGTATCAGTGAACATATCATGCCTAAATATGATGTTAAAATGAACAGTGGAAATATAATAGAATACGATAAAAATAAATCAACTGATAATAGATCTGCGTTCGGTAACGCTCTACTCTCTGTTGTTGAGAGCAATATAGATGATAGTACAAGTACTCCTATTGTTGTGTTTGATTGCGATCTATCAGGTTCTGTTAAAACAGATCAGGTTGCTAATAAATATCCTAATATCTTCTATCAAGCTGGAATTGCTGAACATAATGCGTCCGTTATGGCTGGAGCTGCATCAGCTAATAATCTCGTATCTGTATTCGCTGATTTTGGAATGTTCGGTGTTGATGAAGTCTATAATCAACAAAGATTAAACGGAATAAATGAAAGCAATCTTAAACTTGTTACAACTCATGTTGGAACTGATGTTGGTGAAGATGGTAAAACTCATCAATGTATAGATTATCTCGCACTTATGAGAAATATCTTCGGATTTAAAGTTATTGCTCCTGCTGATCCTAATCAAACCGATCGTGCTATCAGATACGCACTATCTGAATACGGAAATATACACGTTGCAATGGGTAGATCAAAATTAAACCCTATTACAGATAGTAACGGTGAGATATTCTTCAATAAAGATTATAAATATGAGTACGGAAAAATTGATATCATAAGAGAAGGAAATTATCCTATATTTACATACGGTGCATTTGTTGAAAAAGCGTTACAAATACATGAAATACTTAAAACTGAAGCTAAACTATCAACTGCTGTTATCAATATATCATCGCCTCTACATATAGATGATAAAAGATTGCAATCATACCTCATGAGAGGAGTTGGATTTGTATACGAAGATCATATATCTGATTCTGGTTTATTCTCTACTATGGCGAACATTGTGGCTAAAGGTGGATATAGATGTAAACTGCTAGATTTCGGATTAAATAGGTTTCCTATCTCTGGATCAGCTGATGAAATTCTTGTCGCTATGGAACTTGATCCTCTATCTATTGTTAAAAAAATTAGATCTATGAACTTAGATCAAAAAACTTGATAGAAATATAGTGATAAAGATAGCTTTATAGTGATATCTAAATATAAATATAAACTTATATCAAAAATCGCACACACAATAGGCGTAACAGATGGTGGGTTAAAAAAATACGGAGCTAACTCACTTTGGCTTATTGCAGAAAAAATCTACGGTATCTTGCTAGCTCTTATTATCGGCATAGTCGTAACTAGGTATCTAGGGCCTGAAAATGTCGGTATAATGACTTACGCTATAGCTATTTATGCGATAATACTTGCAATAAGTACTTTAGGATTAGATGATTTTATTATTAAAAGCGTCGTTGCTGATCGTGATAATGCTCCTAAAATTTTAGGATCAGCTTTTTTCCTTCGTACAATAGTAAGTGTGATATTATTTATAACTGCAATGATCTACGTCTACACAACAACATCTTCTGAAAAAATGCTACCTATAATAATCATTATATCTGCATCGGTATTACTCCAACCTGTAACATCAATCCAAATATGTTTCATGTCTGATGTGAATAATAAACTTAAAACATTAGCATATTTAATAGGTTCTACTATCTCTGCTGTTATAAAGATAGCATTAATACTTACAAACGCTGGATTAATATATTTTGCATTAATCTATTTCTTCGAACTACTATTAATAGCTATCATTACAATTATTCTGTTCTATAGAAACGGATACTCTTTTGATGGATGGATAATTAAGAAAGATGAAGTTATAACTCTACTTAAAAAAGCGATACCACTATCTCTCACTATGATTATACATACATTATTTGTAAAAATAGATGTGCTTATGATCGAGTACTATCTGACTAATGAAGAACTAGGTATATACTCTGTCGCAGTTAGATTGATGGAAACATGGGTATTTATACCGATCTTTATAACTACATCGTTTATGCCATCATTGATTGATAGTAAAGCTATAGATCATAGTAAGTACAATAGACGTTTACAACAGCTAACATCTCTACTTGTATGGTTCTCTCTATGCTTAGGGACTGCTACAACATTGCTATCTACACCTATAGTATCTATACTCTTTGGAGAAAAATTTATAGGAGCTGCACCATCACTTGCTATAATAATATGGGTGATACTTTTTGTCTCTGTATTACAAGTAACTGTTAAAAAAATGATAATTGAAAATAATACATTCGGAATAATCTTAAGACCTGTTGTAGGACTTCTCTTAAATATATCACTAAATATCTACTTAATACCACAATATGGAATTAAAGGTGCTGCAATATCTACAACGCTATCATATCTTTTCATCGCATACTTTATAGATATATTTACTAAAAAGGATAGAGAACTACTATACTTAAAATTAAGCGCTATAGTTTTACCTATCAGATATTTGCTAAGAAAAAAATAGGGGTTATTTATCTTGTATCAATCTTTTTAATCTGTTATAATTAATAATATCGTGTTATGGGGATTTAGACGTATGGAAAAATCTGGAGTCAAACGTTTATGGGCTACGTGGCGAGCAAAATATGTTACCTCTAAAGGTAAAGATAACTCTTGTGTGTTCTGTGATAAAATTAAATCAAGCAATGATGAAGAAACACACCTACTATATAGAGGAAAATACTGCTTCGTTGCATTAAACATATATCCATACAATAACGGACATATCATGATAATCCCGTACAGACATATTGATGATATAGTATTATTAAACAACGACGAATCTAGAGAGATGATGAACCTTCTAAAATATTTTACAGAAATATTAAAAAAAGTGATGTCTCCTGAAGGATTTAATATAGGATTTAATATCGGCAAAGCAGCTGGTGCTGGAATTGCAGATCATATACATCTACATCTTCTTCCTAGATGGAGCGGAGATACAAATTTCATGTCAACAATTGCAGATGTTAGAGTTATACCTGAAGATCTTGATAGTACTTATAAAAAAATTAAAAAAGAAATTAAAGTTGAGGAGATTTCAAAATGTTGAAATTTATTTCATTAATATTAAAAATTATTCTGATTACATACCTTGTAATCTTTTCTGTAAATAATAAATCAGTCGTTGAACTAGATATGTTTTTTGATTATCTTGTTATCGAAATGCCTCTCTTTCTTTTTGCGATTATCGTCCTACTGCTAGGAATTGTAGCTGGTGCATTATCAATGCTATCATACAGGTTCAAATCTAGTAGAGAGATTAAAAAACTTAAAAAAGAGATAACGAAACTAAATACTGAAAATACAAAATTAAGAAATATTACAATAAATTCAACTGATAGCTCACTTGGTAACAGTGTGGCTGAAAATGAATCTGTAAAAAATCAACTAAGGTAATTCAAAGGTTATTTTATGAATATTATTACGATAGAATTATTGATTAGTGGCATAGTTGGATTACTACTGTTACTTACATTCATCTATTTTCTATGGATTAAATCTCCGTATAAAAAAGGTGCTGATCTTAAACCTACGTCTATACTAGCTTTTGCTAAATATTTCGATAACGATTACAAAAATGCACTCGAAGTTGCAAAAAAAATTGTTATCGATAATCACGCATCTGTTGAACTATATCTGCTTATCGCAAATATATATAGAACTGTTGGCGAAAATGTAAAAGCTGCACAAAATCACGAACTAATTCTCCATATGAAAGATCTTGATAATCCTTCTAAACTTGCTATCACTAATGAAATAGCTAAAGATTATCTTAACGCAAATATGCCTAATAAAGCTATAACTATTCTATCAAACTATCCTGATGCGTTATCTGTTACGGATAATATAAAACTTATGGCAATAGCTCAACTTAAAATGAAAAACTATAAAAAAGCTATGAGCTACTACGATAGCTACTTGAAAAGATCTGAAAATGAACTGATCGGATTTGCTGAAAAAGTATTGATCGATCAAGCACTACATACAACTGATGAATCGAAAATATCTAAATTTATTAAAGAAGCGTTAGCTAATAATCCTAAATCTCGTGCAGCAAGATTTGTTAAAGCAAGTATTACACTTAAATCTAAAGATGAGAAAAAAATCTCTCAAGAGTATATTTCTATATTAGAAGACAATCTTGTGAGAGATATAGCTGATCTAAAAAATATCGAAGAGATCGCTATACAGATAGGGTTTGAAGATAAACTAAAATTATTTGTTGATAAAGCTATCCTTGAAAACAGTAATAATCCATTTGTTTATATATGCAAAGCAAATATGTACCTAAAACAAAATAAAGAAGATAAAGCCTTAGAAATCTTAAGCGAGTATATAGAAAGAGATGATGCAAAATATATCGCTCTAAACTATTATGTATCTATCAAAAACGATAAAGTATTAGAGAAAATTTTAGGCAAGAAAAACTATTATGTCTGCTCTATATGTAATACAGAGTACGAAATATATCACGATGATTGTAAAGTATGTTTATCAAACAACACAATCAACTTAATATAACAACCAAGTTAGACAGTTGGGCAGTTAGGCAGTTGGTACACATAGAACAGTTCACACGCTCAAGCAGTTGGGCAGT
>CAMRDM010000020.1 GCA_947041225.1 uncultured Deferribacteraceae bacterium
TGTACATATAAAATATATTGATCGCCTTTAACCTCAATACTTATCGCATCATCGTAATCTTTAGCATCTTCACCATCAATTGTAGCTGTGTATAGGTTACTAAAATCCTCTACACTACCATCTATTTTAGGTGTGCAATTTTCTTGAATTTTTTTAGCTTCATTAGATATTTTCTCAGGTACTTTACGAGTAAGTTTGAATTTTGATAAAACAATTTTATTATCTATTCCGATATCATTTATATGTCCGAGTTTTGACATAACATCACCGTACGCTTTATCATGCTCTGATGGGTAAGAAGTTAGAGTAACAAGAAGTACATCTCCCTCTTCATAATTACTCTCATTTTTAAGATATATATTATAGTTGAATGTTTTTGACACAGGAATAATATATCGGCTATTATTTTCTTGTTGATAAATACCCGCAATCTCTTTGACACCTCTTGTGAGAATTTTTACAACCTTCGCCTCAAGCCTGCCTTTGAACATTGATACTGTAACTAAAACCGTATCTTGACTACTAGCACCATTTAGATTTCTTGGATGTATAAAAACATCATCAGTTGTTTTATCTTCTGGAATAAAAAATGCGAAACCAGCAGAGTGAGCTTCAACCCTACCTTTTAGAGTTTTACCGCTACCATCATCTTTTCCTTTTGGTTTAACCCTTCCTTTTTCTGCTCTTTCATTTCTACTTCTCTTTTTAATCAATATTATATTCCTTAAGTAATTTTGCTAGCGTGTTGCGATTAATATTTAACAGATTTGCAGCGACAGATTTATTTCTGTTAGTTATATCAAGTGCTGCCTTAATTAATGGTATTTCAACTATCTCTTTATATTCTTGGTAAACATCTATTTTGCTTGTAAGTTCTCCTGATTTTAACATATTTTTCGCTAGTCTATAAAGATCATCTGACAATCTGTTGCTAACTTTACTATGTGTCATGCCGAAATCTTCTGATAGATGCGATGGTAGTAGTAGTCGATCTTGTACATCAGATTTTATATATAGATTTGTAATTAATGATTCAAGTTCACGGACGTTTCCAGGATAGTTATGTGCTACTAAAACATCTAATAATTCGGTAGATATTACCTTCTCTAAATTGTTCGTAGCTTTTAAATCGGTAAGAAAAATATCTGCTAAACTAGGTATATCTTCTTTGCGATCCCTAAGTGGAGGTACTGTAATATTTGCTGGAAATAAGTGGTATAATGTAGAGCTAAATCGTTTCTGTCTTACAAGTTCCTTTAGATCTTTTGATGTGCATGCAATTACTCGTACATTAGTTTCTTCTGCATATTTAACCATATTATGAAGAGTACTTTGTAGTACTTTATTGAAATCAGCGATGTCGTTAATTATAATCGTTCCGTTAGAACTTTTGATAAATAAGTTTCTGATTTTTTTATCTATACTGTCTCCTACTTTATCTTTTTTATAAAATTTAGCAGGATTTAAAAAATTAACCTCACCACTTCGTTTGCTTTTATGATGAATATATTTTGCAACTGTATTTTTTCCCGTACCTGCTTCACCATATAAAAGGATGTTCGCAAAAAGAGGTGCAACTTGTCTAATAATTTTAGACATAGATTTTATCTTAGTCGACTTGCCTTCAAAAAAATATTTAGTACTATTTTTTTCCACTACAACATTCCTTCTTTAATATACTTACCGATAATACATGCTAATTAATATGTTACAATTAATCTATACTATATAATACGCTCTACTAATATTTATCACTTCATCATAGGTTTTACTTGATACCTACTACTTGATATATACTTTTGTTGGATTACCATCTATATCTATCGGATAAGGTTCAAATGTATAATCTTCATTTATTGAATTGGTAATCTCTCTACTTTCAACACCTACTTTGAAAAATCCTACACTCTCTGATACTGGAAAAGCTTTAAGTGGCATATTTCTCATAACAGATAAATTATACTCAACAACTGGCATTGTGGCAAGAGATGCACCAGTTGCATGCGATATCATATTTCTAAAATCATCGTATCCAGACCACGATACTGTAACTAGATTTGGAAGATATCCAACAAACCAGCCATCTTTAGGACCGTTAGTTGTACCTGTTTTTCCAGCTACCATTCTTGGAATTCTTCTTGCTCTCCAACCAGATCCTCTCTCTACTACTTGAGATAATATATCGTTCATCATAAATGCTGTTGCAGGCTCTAGCACCTTAACTCTTTCAACCTCACCTTGCTCATATACAACCGAACCATCTAACGCTTCAATCTTTTTAATAAACACAGGATTAACTGGTCTGAGACCTCCTTGTGCAAACGCTGAATACGCAAACGCCATCTCTAATAATGATGCTGAAGCTGATCCTAATGCTACTGAGAAATCTGCTGGGATATCTGATACTATGCCAAACTTTTTAGCATACTTAATAATTCGTCTTATACCAACTTGTTCAGCAACTTTAACCGTAACAACATTTCTAGATTTAATTAACGCCTCTTTGATCGTTGTCGGACCATAAAATTTACCTTCAAAATTCTTAGGTTTCCAAACATTACCCTCTTCATCTGCATCTGATATCACAGGGGCATCAAGGATAATATCCATCGGAAGAATTCCGCTCTCAAGTGCAGCAGCGTATACAATCGGCTTAAATACTGATCCTGTTTGACGCTTTGCTTGAACACTTCTATTGAAAAAAGATTTGTTGTAATCAAAGCCACCAACCATAGCATATATCTCACCAGTTAAGGGATCAATAGATAGTAATGCTGATTCTATTTCTGGATTTTGTTCTAATAAATATATACTCTCTTTATCTTTTGTTTTAGCATCGCCTTTCATCTTTGAAACATATATAACATCATTATCTTTCATAATACGATTAAAATTTGTTAACTGGTATCTTCCACTACCAACAGCTTTAGCCCATCTATTATCCTTTATCCGTAGAACACCTTTTTCGTTATTAACATCTATCACAACATTATTTTCAGAAACTTTAATAACTTTAGCTTTAAGAATTCCTAAATCTTCTAAATAATTAGGCACTTTAAATGTAGCATAGAAATCTTTTTTAACATTTTTACTCTTAACAGTTGATATATTATCAGACGACACATTATCCGTAACAGTATTATTATCTTTCACTTCTCTATGTACCACACCTTGATAACCTTCATTTTTAGATATCAGTAGAACATTCTTTTTAATAGCCAATTCTGCTGCAATCTGATGAGATATATCTAATGTTGTATAAATTTTTAAACCTTGTTCTTCAGGATTTTCTATCTTTAAATCATTCTCCATAAACTCTTTTACAAAATCAACAAAATATCCTGCATATTTTAATCTTAATGGAACTTTCTCTGCTAGCACAACTTCTTCAACTATCGCTTCTTCATAAGTTTCTTGACTAATATAATTCATCGTACGCATACGAGATAAAACCGTATTTCTTCTATTAATAGCTCTTTCAAGATTTATATGAGGAGAGTATAATCCAGGTGCTTTAGGAATTCCAGCAATCATAGCCGCTTCAGCTAAAGTTAGATCTGCAACCTCTTTACTAAAATAATTTATCGCAGCTGCTTTTACACCGTAACCACCTCTACCAAAATTAACTTGATTTAAATATAACTCTAAAATCTTCTCCTTACTCAAATAACTATCTAATTTATATGCAAGGATCGCCTCTTTTAATTTTCTTTTAAGCTTCTTCTCTGGATTAAGATATAAGATTTTAACCAACTGTTGTGTTAAAGTTGAACCACCCTGAACAATTCTTCCAGCTTTGACATTCACCATAAACGCTCTTGCTATACCAACCATATCTACACCGTTATGTAAATAAAATCTTGAGTCCTCAACCGCTACAACAGCTTTACCTAAAAACGGTGGCAGTGACGCGTATGGGACTGGATAGCGACGCTCTTGTCCTAGCTCTGCAATTATCTCACCGTTACGATCATATATTTTCATCGGCTCTGAATATTTAAATTGACTAATCTCCTCTATCGGAGGCAACGTATCCATTATCATATATATATATAATGATACTCCTAAAATCGGTGTAATCACAAATACAAAAAACACAATTGCCCAAAACATTATCACTCTAGTCGCTTTATTTAACATAGCCTCTCCAAAAAAGAAAATTTATATATATGTTCACTGATTATTTACTCTTCAACTCAAAAAGCATGTCTCTTAATTTTGCTGCATACTCGTAATCTTGTTTTTCAGCAGCTTTAAACATCTCTTTCTCTAGATGTATTATATCCTTCTTCTTATTACCCGACAACTTTATTTTATCTTTTTCTATATCAACTGTTGAGTAATCATTTTCATATACAGAAAAAGATACATCTCCTATATTACTTTTTACAGTCTCAGGAGTTATATTATGAACTCTATTATACTCTAACTGTTTCTCCCTTCTTCTATTTGTTTCATCCATCGTTTGCTGCATAGCTTTAGAAATTCTATCTGCATAAAATATAGCCTTACCATCAACGTTTCTAGCAGCTCTACCAACTGTCTGTATAAGTGCTTTTGCTGAACGTAGAAAACCTTCTTTATCTGCATCTAAAATAGCAACTAATGTTACCTCAGGAATATCTAAACCCTCTCTAAGTAGATTGATACCGATCAGAACATCGAACTCACCTAATCGTAGAGATTTAATAATTTTTATACGCTCAAAGGTATCTATATCCGAGTGAAGATACTCAACTCGTAAACCTAGCTCTTTATAATATTTTGTCAACTCTTCTGACATACGTTTAGTGAGAGTTGTTACCAATATCTTCTCGCCCTTTTCTATCCTCATCAAAATCTGATTATAAAGATCGTCCACCTGTGTCTTTGCAGGTCTTATCTCTATGATCGGATCTACTAAGCCTGTCGGACGTATGATCTGTTCTGCTATAATACCATCTGATGCTTCTACTTCATAACTATCTGGAGTCGCTGAAACATACATAACTTTATTTAATAATTTATCGAACTCTTCAAATTTCAACGGTCTATTATCAAGCGCTACTGGAAGTCTAAAACCGAACTCTACTAGATTAGTTTTACGAGCTCTATCTCCGTTATACATACCTCTAATTTGAGGCACTGTCATATGCGACTCATCGATAATCACAAGCGCATCAAGAGGTAGATAGCTAACTAAAGTGTGTGGAGTCTCACCAGGTTTTCTTCCATCAAAATATCGTGAATAATTCTCTATACCTGTACAGTGTCCTGTCTCTTTTATCATCTCAATATCATACATTGTTCGCTGAGTTATACGTTGTTCCTCTAAGAGTTTATCTTGATCTATAAACTCCTTAGATCTAAGTAGTAAATCCTTTTTCATCTGCTCTAAAATATTGTTAGTCGTGATCGCTTGAGTAACATAGTGAGTGTTCGGATAGATCGCTAAACTATCAAAAACTTTAAGCGTTTTCCCTGTTATAAAATCAAACTCCGACAACCTCTCTATAGTATCACCGAAAAATTCTATCCTATATCCTAGCGAGTCCTCGTGTGATGGAAAAATTTCTATCGTATCTCCCTTAACTCTAAACGTTCCTCTATGAAAATCAAAATCGTTTCTGGTATATCTTACCTGTATTAAAACATCTGTTAGATGATCGATCGACATCTCTTGATCCACCGATATATCTTGCTTCATATCAGTGTACGTTTCTTTTGATCCTAAACCGTAGATACATGAAACCGATGCAACGATAATTACATCTCTTCTTTCAACTAAACTTCTTGTTGCTCTATGTCTTAATTTATCTATCTCTTCATTGATTGATGAGTCTTTCTCTATATATGTATCTGATGACGGCATATACGCTTCTGGTTGATAGTAATCGTAGTAACTTACAAAATACTCAACTGCGTTATCTGGAAAAAATCTACAGAACTCGCCGTACAACTGAGCTGCTAAAGTTTTATTATGTGCAATAATTAATGTTGGTACATTAAGTGTTGAGATGACATTCGCCATCGTAAAAGTTTTACCAGAACCTGTTGCTCCTAAAAGAACTTGACGCTTCACTCCATCTTCGTAGTTAGACACAAGATCGTGTATAGCCTCTATCTGATCTCCTGCTGGCTCGTATATTGAATTTAATTTGAATTTCATATCTCTAATTTACCATAATTTAAAAAAAATTAACACCCTACGCTGATTTATAAAATGTATCAACTTGATCTATGATTTCATTAATATCTTTACACTGGTATAAGTTTTTTCTAAAAGTTGCAGCATCTCGTAAATTTCTAGAGAACCATAATGAAAACTTTATAAATATTTGCTTATAATGATTTATCTTTTTTAATCTTTCAATTTCACTATCTCTTCTCAACGCCTCTACCTTCATATCTTGATACATATCTAAGAGAAGTAATAATATCTCGTTACTACTTATTGAATAGTCACCCTTACTTTCGATAACTTTAAAAAGCCACGGCGTATGCATCATACCTCTTGCAAGCAGAACTCCATCAACACCTGTTGATTTCATCTTTAAGTACGACTCATAATCATATACCGAACCGTTACCTATAATAGGGATCGTTGACTTTGATGCAACCTCTTCTAAAATATCGTATCTAACTGTACCTGAAAATTGATCCTTCTTAGTTCTTGCATGAATGATAAGTGCGTTCACTCCCTCGCCTTCTGCGATATTTAACACTTCATTATATACTAACTTTTTATCATCAATACCTATCCTTATCTTTAATGAGAAAGGTTTCTCTGTTGATGATCTGATCGATTTCATGATAGCTCTAAGGCGTGGCAAATCCTCAAGTAACGCTGAACCTGCACTCGACTTCATCACCTTTCTAACAGGACAACCAGCGTTCACATCGTATGCTTCTATATGATGTGTATCCTCTATCACCTTTATAGCCTCGCAATATGTTGATGGATTGCCACCAAACAGTTGATGAACTAATAAACGCTCACCTTCATATCTATTCAAATACTCTACACTCTCTTTACCAAGTCTCGATAATCCTTCAACAGATATCATCTCACTGTAAACTAATCCATCGAAAAACTTTCTTAACATTTTTCTAAATGGAGGTATTGATATACCCGCCATCGGTGCAGCTACTAGATCAGACTTAGCTAAATTATCTCTAAAAAAATCACTCATAATATATTCTACATCCTGTCCGATGCCGTAGCATCCATAGACAGAAACTCCTTCTTTGAATAAAATTTATATGTAGCGTACGCTATCATATCTCCATTATCTGTACATAAATATTTCGTAGGAAAATAAACTTCATACTTACTATTTGACTGAAAAACTTCTCGCAAATAACCGTTGGAAGCAACCCCACCTGATACAACTATTTTATCTCTATCTAACCTATCTGCAATTGTAAAAACTTTATCAGATAAAGTTTTCGCAACCGTATGTTGAAACGATGCAGCAATATCTTCATTACTATATTCACCCGATTTAATACAATTTATCACAGATGTTTTTAATCCTGAAAAACTAAACTTATCCTCTTTTCTAAACGCTATAGGAAATTTTATCTTTAAATGATCTCCAGATTTTGCAAGGTTCTCAATATATACTCCACCCGGATAAATACCAGCAATCACCTTTGCAACCTTATCAAAAACTTCACCAGCTGCATCATCAACAGTTCGTACCATCAATCTAAAATTGTATGCTACATCTACATCAAATATATGCGTATGCCCACCTGAAACTATTAACGCTAAATATGGTGGTTTTAGATCTCTATTTGTAAGCTCAGCTGCTAAAATATGAGCCGATAAATGATGAATTGGGACAACTGGAACTGATAGTGCATAACCTAATCCTTTCGCAAAACTAACACCAACAAATAATGATCCTATCAGACCTGGAGTGGTAGTTACACCGATAACATCTATATCCTTTGAAGATATACACGCATCTTTTAATAGATCATCGTATAAAGGTTTAATCTTGATAATATGATTGCGTGATGCAATCTCAGGAATTACACCACCAAAACGTGAATGGATAAAGTCTTGTGAAAAAATCTTCGAGGCAATTATCTTACCTTTATACTGATTATTACCATCAATAAAACTTGACTCTGAATCATAGAGTGCTAAAGAGGTTTCATCACAAGAGGTTTCTATACCTAAAATTAACATAATATTTTTACTTTCTTATCTTACTATTTTATTACCTGCTCTATCGGCACAATAATAATCTTTCTATCTTCTAATATAGGAATTGCAATCTCTAAAGCATCTAAAGTTTTACTACGCATATGACCGATAACTAAAACCTCACCGTGCTTCTTAGCGTACTCTGCAGCTTCATATAACTTCTCAATTATCTTATTAACATCGTTTTGATTATCGATAAAATGATTGTTCATCGCACAACGCATACCTTGACTTACACACTCATCATACGCTACCGATTTTGCAGATGTCTTACTATCAACAAATAAATCTGTATAATCTTTTACGACTGATAAAACTTGTCTCATCTTCTCTCTCTCTTCTGTAAATGCTGAACCCATGTGATTGTTCACTCCATCAACATATACATCAAATGAATCAAGCGCTCGTTTCGTTAACTCCTTAACGATCACTTCAGGCATATTAACAAGAAGTGCACCTTCACCTGGATCAGTTGTTGGATACGATTTAGGTTGCATAGGAAGATGTAGAAATAATGTTTTCTTATACGATGAAATAGCATACGCAATCTCTTTTGAAAATTGTAAATATGGTAAAACAGCTACAGCTATCGGATATTTATTATCCATCAAAAATCGCTCTATAATCTCATAGTTAGCACCAGCATCATCTAATAAAATAGCCATTCTAACTATCACTTCAGATCTAGCTGGAGGAGTAGGTCTACCATCTGTTGCCTTCACAGCTTTCTGATTACTCTTAACAACTGGAATTTTTACATCTTTCTTAGGTGTAACTTTAGCCACACTTTTTGGACGATCTGTCTCACCCTTATTACTCTTAACTTCTTTCAACTCTTTATAGTTATCAAAGAACACTATCTCAATATTATTAACGTTATCAGATGCTATTAATTTATTACTCACATCTTTTGTTTTATACTCATTGGCTTTTAAAATCTTCTTCAGCGTCCCTCTAATCTCTTTAGATAAAGATGGTACTAAAGCTATATGAATAAAGATATCTTGTCCTTCATCGTTATCTCTTACAACTTCACTTATAGATGACTCTGCAACTTCATAATCCATTAAAATAAGATTTATTTTAGATAAAATATCGTTATCTCTAACCATATCACTTACCGCACTAACCTCTTTTAATTGTTCTTTTTTACCGCTAGCTTTTTTAGTACTATCTTTCGATTTCTTCTCTTCACTGCTATTATTTACAACTGCTTTTTTATCTTCCGATAAAGTGTAGATAGACAACCCTATGAAAACAGTAAGCGATAGTGCTAACGCCATAAAATAAAGTATATACATTTTTGACGATTTCTTACCTCGTCTAGTTGCAGGTCTTCTACTATTAACAGACCTTCTAACTGCAGGTTTCTTACTTGTTGGTCTTGCCATATTTTATAATACCGTTCAATAACTGCATTGCAGAAATAAACTGATAATCCCCATCTTGAATTATTTCCGATGATTTCTTTTTGTCATCTTTTGAAACTTTACTACCTTTATCTTTCTTCTTCTCATTTTCGCCGACTAAATGATTAGTTAAATCTGACTCTTTAAGAAATCTTTGACTCTTATCAATCTCTACCGTACCACTTTCAACAATGATATCAGGCTTAACACCTGTACCCTGTATCGATCTACCAAGTGGTGTATAATATCTAGCCGTTGTTAATTTCACAGCTGAACCATCTGCCATCTCAATTATAGATTGAACAGATGCTTTACCGAATGTGTTTGTACCTATTACAAGTGCTCTATCGTAATCTTGAAACGCTCCTGCTAAAATCTCTGATGCTGATGCTGATCCCTCATTCACTATCATAATAATAGGTTTCTCTGTATCTCTAAAACCGATGTTACGAGTTTTAAAATGATTCTCTTTTTTAGATCTATCTCTTGTGTAAACAACCGTCTTATCTTTATCTAAAAATAATGAAGATATGTTGATAGCCTCTGTTAATAATCCACCAGAATTATTTCGTAAATCAAATATATATCCGTTCACACCCTCTTTCTCTAAAGCCTTTAACGCCTCTAACATCTCTTTAGTTGAGCTATCTTGAAATTGAGCTAATCTAATATATCCGATATCATCTATCTTCTCATATTTAACAGATTTGATTTTTATAATATCACGCACGATAACCATTTCTATAGGTTCATTCTCACCTTTTCTTGCAAGAGTGATATTGATTTTTGTTCCAGCTTTACCACGCATTCTTGATGTTGCATCTTCTAACGTCATACCCATAGTTGGCTCATCTTCTATCTTTATAATTATATCGCCTGATTTTATTCCAGCTTTTGCAGCAGGTGTATCGTCGATAGGAGATATAATAGTTATCATCTCATCTCTCATTCCGATAGTTATACCTAAGCCGCCAAATGAACCAGTTGTTCCGATCTTAAATGATCTATATGTTTCTGGTGTGAAAAAAGTTGAGTGTGGATCTAATGATTGAAGCATACCTTTGATCGCTCCGTAGATAATCTCCTTTTGCTCTACGTCATCTACGTATGATGACTCTATCAATGATAGTGTTTGTCCAAATGATTCTAACGCCTTATATTTGTCGCCTTCTGCAGCAATCACTTGTTGCTTATTATTGAAAAAGTTTATACCGAAATACGAACCAAATAAGAACGTTGCTGCTATTACAAATACTGACAGAGTCTTAAAAAATGTTTTCATAAAATCTTCTCACTAACAATTTAATATTATTTATACAATCTATCTAAACCAAATTTCTGGATTTAAAGCATCTTCTGATTTTCTAACTTCAAGATATAACCGTGATGGCATCGATGCAGATCCGTTTACCGTACCAAGCGAACTACCCTTCTTCAATATATCTCCACTTGAAACATTTATCGAACTTAAATTACCGTAAACCGTGTAATAACCACCATCATGACTAACTATCACAAGGTTTAAAAAACCTTTAACATAATCAGCAAACTCCACCTTGCCATTAAACGGTAAAGTAACTACCGAGTTTGATGAGGTAGAAATACGGATACCTTTATTAAAAAAATAGGTATTCGCATCTTCTATCAACTGTCTACCAAATCGCTCAACTATCTTACCCTTTATAGGATACGATAAACTACCTTTAGCTTTCGCAAATGCTGAACTACCTTCAACTACTTTATTATTTTCTCTAGTAATCTCTCGTGCATTTTGATTATTCGTTTCACGCTTTCTCTTTGCTGCAAGCTCTCGCTTCTTACGATCTTCAGATTCTTTGATACGTCGCTCAAGTGCATGTTCACGCTTTTTTAAATTATCTACAACAGCTTTTTGAGCGTTCTCATCATTCTTAATTTCTTTAAGCGCTATCTTATAACTATTGCTCTCATCAACAATCGCTTTAAGCTCGATCTCTCTAAGCGATTTGATCTCACTTAAATTGTCAGACTCTATTTTTGCATCTTGCTTTAATATATCTAACTTTTCGATATCTAAATTTAAGACATCTATATAGCGTAATAGTTTATCGTTCGCTAAAGATAATATCTCCATCGATGCAACCACATCTACTTTATCATCTCTAGCTATTAAAATATTTGCAACGCCGTGCTCTAAAGAGTCTACTAAATACACCATACTTCTTGAGATAGCTTTCTTGTTTTTAGTGATCTCACGTTCTTTATTTAGAACATCAAGCTCTATCACTTTAAGTCTATTACTGCTACCTTTGATCGTATCATTTAATAATCTTAACACGTTCTTATGATTTTCCAACTTAGAGTTAATTAAACTGATTTTCTTAGATAGATCTTTACCACTATTTTTAAGTTGTAAAAGCTCTTTTTCCTCTTTTTTGATAACTGATCGTAACTCTCTATAATCATTAGAAGAGTAAGAATTGTAACAGAAAGAGAGTAAAAAGAAAAGTATAAAAAATATCTTAAACATCATTAACCGACGACACTTTTTTTATAAATAAAACTACACTTATTGAAGAGGAAATTAATGCAAAAATATTAAGGATTAATATCTGAAATATATAATGCCATACTGGAGGCATTTTCATAAAAATATCTATATCTACTAGTAATGAATTTAAAAAACTAGATAACATAATAAATATTACTATCGCTACAATCGACGTAACTAACGATGTTATCATAGATGAAAATATGTACGGCATAGATATAAATGGACGTGTACCACCAACTAATAAATATACCTTCATCTCTTCATTATACTTATATAAACTTATACGTGTCGCATTAAATATTACAGAAGCTAAAGATAAACATACAAGAATTAGTAACACAATTATAAACACATTTGTTATAAACTTGATCTGGAAAAACTTACCTAAAACTTTCTCACCGTAACTTACAAACTCAACGTTACTCAATTTATACATCTCTTCTTTTAAACTCTTGATATTCTCTATACCATTAGCATCTAGTTTGACATCTATAAATGTTGGAAAAAATTGCTCAGAAAATTTATCTAAACCTTTAATATTTGATGTGTTCTCTTCAATAAACTTCTTTGAATCACTTGGAAAAAATATCTGTACATCAACCACTCCATCAAACGATGTGAGATCAGTTGATAATTTCGATATATCACTCTTATCCGCATCCAACATATAAACCCTTATAGAGTCAACCGATGTCGTAGATGTTAGAAATGATGATATAACTACCGATGTTAAATTGAATATATTAAATAGAATTATCAATGTGATAATTGTAATAAACGTAACTATATTAGATTTAAAATCTCGTAAAAAATTTCTAAATCCACGCATAAATAAGTACATAAATTTACTTCTGGTTTTAACTATATTATTCACTTTCAACACCCGCATCAGAGATAACTTTCCCTTTATCTAATCTAATCTCTCGTGCTGGATATCTCTGTCTAATAGTATCATCGTGTGTTGCTATCAAAATTGTTGTTCCTGCTAATCTCAACTTATTAAGTATCTGCATAATATTTTCTGCCGTTTCGTGATCTAAATTACCTGTCGGCTCATCTGCTATTATTACTTGAGGATTATTAATTAAAGCGCGAACAATCGCTACTCTCTGCTTCTCTCCACCAGATAAGTTACATACTAACTCATCACGTTTTTCAAATATACCTACATCTCGTAAAAGTAGATATATATCATCTTTAACTTCAGATCTTAACTTATAATATATATCTGTAGCAAGTTTAATATTATCAAAAACCGTGAGACTTTCTATCAATTTATAATCTTGAAAAATTATACCTATCTTTCTTCTAAAATAAGGTATCTGTAATCTGCCTAACGATCTAATATCACAACCATCTACTTTTACAAGCCCTCGTGTAGGCATTACATCTGCATAGATTAATCGTAAAAACGACGACTTACCTGCACCTGATTTACCTATAACATATACGAACTCGCCCCTAGCTATTTCAAGATCCACACCGTTTAAAGCATTCATACCTGCTGTAAAAGATAGATTTACATCTGTGAAGTTTATCAACTTATACCTCGTATCAAAAATTACTCACTTTAATTACATTTTAGTTATATTTCAAAAATATTGCAATATTAAAGATATAGTTACAAGATTATCTACATACAATCATTCATATTGACAAGAACCGTTTATTACTATAAATTCTAAGACTATGCCGCAGTGGTGGAATTGGTAGACACGCCATCTTGAGGGGGTGGTGAGCAACGCTTGTACGAGTTCAAATCTCGTCTGCGGCATTATTTTTACTCACCTTATTAACACTCATAACATCTATAACCTAATCGCTAACAACTACAATTAAACATAACTACATGATAATACTAAGTTATATTCTATTCGCCCGCACCGTATTTAAGTTGTTGTATATACATGAAAACATAAAATATTTATGCAACTGACTAATAATTTTATACTTATAAAAAGTATCTCAATATAAATCATAAACAATATCTACTAATAAACTACTACTATTTATTAATCTAAAACTACTATATTTAAACTGAAAATTTATCATCAAAAGTATAAATATCTACCTCAATAACCTTATTTATAAATATAATTAGCATACAAATAAGTGAATTAAATATAAAATAGCTATATAATCTCAGTAGTTATATACGAAAAAAGATGCTAGAATTATGTTTCTACATAACTCTAACATCTATATATTTTATACATCTAATAAATTACTTTAATTAAAAATCTATATTCGTTCTCTATTTCATCCAGTAGTTAGGAGCTTCCTTAGTTATCTGAACATCGTGAACATGGCTCTCTGTTAATCCCGATCCAGTGATTTTTACAAGTTTAGATTTACTGATTAACTCATCAATCGTTTTACAACCTGCATAACCCATACCTGCTCTTAATCCACCTAATAACTGATAAACTGTTTGAGATAGTTCACCTCTAAAATGAACTCTACCCTCTATACCCTCTGGTACAAGCTTTGAGTCGATAATCGCATCGTTCTGAAAATATCTATCACGACTGCCATCTTTCATAGCACCAACCGATCCCATACCACGATAAACTTTATAACTTCTTCCTTGATACAACTCTATATCTCCAGGAGCTTCTAACGTTCCTGCAAATAATGAGCCGATCATCGCAACATTTGCTCCAGCTGAAAACGCTTTCACTATATCACCAGAATATTTTATTCCTCCATCTGCAACGATAGGGATACCTAACTTCTTAGCAGCCTTAGCACAATCTATTATAGCAGAAATCTGTGGCACACCAACCCCTGATACAATACGAGTTGTACATATCGATCCAGGACCTATACCAACCTTTACAACATCAGCGCCAACATCAACAAGTCGCTTAACTGCATCACCAGATGCAATGTTACCTGCCATAAGTTGTAGTAATGGATATTTCTTCTTGATAGATTTAACCATCTGTATAACTTTTGCAGAGTTACCATGTGCTGTGTCTACTGCTATGATATCAACCTTCTTATTAACAAGTTCAGCAACTCTTTCAAGCGTATCGTCACTTGTACCAACCGCTGCTCCTACTAGTAATCTACCCATCACATCTTTAGATGCAAGGGGATATTTAAGACGCTTATTGATGTCTTTTATCGTCATTAAACCTTTTAGATTATATTTATCATCTACTACTAACAACTTCTCAATTCTATGTTTATGTAGCTTCTCAATCGCATCTTCAAACGATGTTCCAACAGATATAGTTACTAGATTTTCATGAGTCATAAACTCTGAAACAAGAATTGATGTGTCTTTCACAAAACGTAAATCTCTATTAGTCAAGATACCTACTAATTTTGTTTTTTTGATAACTGGAATTCCAGAAATCTTATATTTTGCCATAAGCTCTAACGCTTCCGATACAGGTCTATCTGGCTCTATCGTGATCGGATCAACTATCATTCCACTCTCAGATCGTTTAACTTTATCAACCTCATCTGCTTGTTCCTCAATACTCATATTCTTATGAATAAATCCTAGTCCACCCTCTTGAGCCATCGCAATCGCAAGTTTCGCCTCAGTTACGGTATCCATAGCTGCAGAAATTAACGGTATATTTAACATAATTGATTTTGTTAGGTTCGTTCGTGTACTAACTTCTGACGGCAATACCGTCGAATACGCTGGCATAACTAAAACATCATCAAATGTTAAAGTCTCATATAAAATCTTACCTTTACTTTTACTATCAAGCATTATCGAACACTCCTAAAAATCTCATCAATATTTTTACTATCTATATCTGTACTGTTTATATCTATACAATCTATATCCTTCGTGCTACATATAAAAGGAACTTTCCTCTTAAATGAATTGTTCTCAACTCTTTTCAAAATACCTTCTATTAACTGCTTATCAAACTTTTCATATATAGATTTTTTATCTAGTCGATCCTCTAATATAGAGTATAAAAACTTATCTATATCCTCATACGAAAAACCTAACTCATCTTCATCTGTTTGGTTTTCCCATAAATCTGCTGTTGGTTTTTTATCTATAATAGATAGTGGTATATCGAAATATCTAGCTAACTCATACACTTGAAATTTATATAACTCACCGATCGGATTTACCGATGATGCACTATCGCCATATAACGTGCCGTAACCTAAAATTATCTCTGTTTTGTTTGACGTACCTATAACTAATGAATTGTTCGTTGCTGCATTATCAAATAAAATATTCATTCTAAGTCTCGATAAAAAATTGCCGATACGAAGCTTCGACATACCTTTATTTATATCAAGTTCAAAATATTTATCTGCAACATCTGTTAAATAAATAGTCGCTAAATCAAGATTGAACTTATCTGCAAACTTCTCTGCATCTATCCTTGACTGATCACTCGATAACCTATAAGGAAGAAAAAACACCTTCACTTTTGATACAGATAAAGCCTCTATCGCAATCTTTGCAGAAACTGCTGAATCTATTCCACCTGATAATCCGATAACTGCACTATCCTTACCAGCTGCTTTAAAGTAACCCTTAAAATTGTCTATAATTTTTGATATGCTTTTATCATCCATTACGAATATACTCTCCAGATCTACCACCACTTTTTTTCATCAATTTTGTATCGCTGATAATCATATCCTTATCGATCGCTTTACACATATCGTATATCGTAAGTGTTGATATCGACGCACCTGTTAACGCTTCCATTTCAACTCCAGTTTGAGATGATACCGTAACGGTTACCTCTGATGTGATACTAGATTTATCTTGATCTATACTGAAATCTACCGTGACGGCAGATATATTTAAAGGATGACATAACGGAATAAGACTTGATGTTTGTTTAACACCCATGATAGCTGCTAATCTTGCAACCTCTAAAACATCACCTTTTTTAATCTTCATATCTGATATAGCGATCAATGTTTCTTTCTTCATCTGTATTGTTGATACAGCAATAGCTGTACGTTTCGTTATCTGTTTTTCAGATACATCAACCATTCTACTTGCACCATTTTCATCAAAGTGTGTGAACGACATATCAAACTCCTAATATAAACTAATACGGGTAACTTCTGAAAAGATCGGTTTTGCTATGAGTTGATTTTATATATTTCCATAAAAATCTCTCATCTTTTTTGATATCTCTTAAATCAACTTTTGAAACATTAATATATAGATTTGAGTAAGTCTTCATTCTGCCTCTCATAAACACTCCAGTAGAGTTGAAAATAGGAGTTTTAATAATAACCTCAATCTCACTCACATCTGATAGCATAAGCTTTGCAATAATATGCTCTAGGAAATATATCGTTTCATCTTGTATGCCGTTACTCTTGAGGGACGGAATAATTTTGCCATCAAGGTTATTTGCTGAATATAAAAATGTGATAATTATCTTTTCTTTAGCTTTCTTCCCATCTAAAATCTCTAAATAAGGAATGATACGATTTGTTTTAGCGTATTGAGATTTTCTAACTACAACATTAAACTCATCAACTAGATCATCAATCTCTATAAAAACTTTCTTATTAACAGATCTATTTGTGCCTCGTTCGTTTGTATAAATTCTATCTGTTCTGACATACTTTTTAAATATATACGCATCATGGTTATTATACATTCTAACTAAGAACCAATCTTTTGTTTCACCAAGAATTATAACTCTCTCGCCTTGAAGAGATTTACGAACAACACGACTTCTCTCATTCGGTTCATCTCTAAAATTTACACCAGAAACTTTAATAACTCCAACAGCCTCAATAATATCATCTATCGGAACATCTGCTAAAATATTATTAGAATCCATCGATGTTCCAGCTTCATCTGGATTAATTATTTCTTCAACTTCTGTTTTATTATCACTACTATTATCAATATCAATATCTATACCTGCATCTGTATCAAGCTCTACTTGAGAGTACAGATCTGTAATGGGTACAGCCAACAATAAAAAGATAATAATATTTATTTTAAACATATTACACATTAAACCTAAAGTATATTATATCGCCATCTTTAACAATATATTCTTTACCTTCTACTCGTAATTTACCTTTCTCTTTTGCAACTGTTAAAGATTTTAATTCAACAAAATCTGAATATGAACATACATCTGCACGAATAAATCCACGTTCTATATCTGAGTGAATTTTTCCTGCTGACTCTTTTGCAGTCATACCTGTCGTGATCGTCCACGCTCTAACTTCTTTCTCGCCTGCTGTGAAATATGTAATTAGTCCGAGTAATGCGTAACCGTTTAAAATTAAGTTTTCTAAACCTGATTTACTAATACCTACTGACTCTAAATACTCTTTTGTTTCCTCATCAGATAAATCTTGAAGTTCACACTCCATTTTTGCAGATATTTTAAGAAACTTAGCACCTTCACTATCAGCTATTTTGCGTATCTTAGCACAATATTCATTATCATCAACTAGATCTTCTTCATTCACATTTGCTAAATATAAAATCGGTTTCGCTGTTAATAATTGATACTCTCTTATACACTCTTCAAACTCAATATTACCATCGATCATAGATCTAAGCTTTAAACCATCATTCAAACCTTTTAGAAGTTCTGTTATAATTTCAGCCTTTCTTAATAACGATTTATCACCTGATTTTGCTGTTTTAGAGTATTTTGTTAATGCTCGCTCTAAAATTTCCATATCTGATATTACAAGCTCAGTATTAATAATATCTATATCTCTTGCTGGATCAACTGAACCTTCAACGTGATGAACATCATCATTATCAAACGCTCTAACTAAATGAATGATAGCATCGGTTTGACGGATATCTGTTAGAAATTTATTACCTAACCCTTCGCCTTTACTAGCACCTTTTACAAGTCCTGCGATATCAACGAACTCTACTGTTGTTGGAACGATAGATTTAGGTTTAACGTACTGAATAATAAAATCCATTCTGTCATCTGGAACAGGGATAATCCCTTTGTTTGGATCTATTGTGCAGAAAGGATAATTCTCACTTGCTACATTTTGTGCCTTCGATAAGGCGTTGAATAAAGTCGATTTGCCGATGTTTGGTAACCCGACTATTCCTGCTGAAAATCCCAATTTGTACTCCACATTATTAATTACTAATATTTAAACTATAATAAATTACTACTTCTTAAACTGTAATAAATTATTAATATTTAAATCTATAATCTATAATTTATAATTTTAATCAAATATATCAAGACTTTCTCTAACTCCCTAAATTTATCAGAGAGTTAGAGATTACTAAATTTAAAATATTACATTAATTACTCTACCGAACAATCGCTACGCAAACAACCACGCCGTAGTAGATATCACATTAATTACTCTACCGAACAATCGCTACGCAAATAACCACGCCGTACCGTAGATACTGTTACGCTAATAACGGTGCTATAATAAGTGCAATGATACTCATTAACTTAATTAATATATTCATCGCAGGACCTGATGTATCTTTAAATGGATCGCCAACTGTATCGCCTACAACAGCTGCTTTATGTGCATCTGATCCTTTCTCTTCACCTTCAACATCACCCTTCTCTATAGCCTTCTTAGCGTTATCCCATGCACCACCAGCGTTCGCCATCATAAGTGCAAGTAATACTCCTGTAATTGTAGCTCCACCTAACATTCCACCTAACGCTTCTTTGCCAAGCACAAAACCTACTGCTATAGGTGCTACTGCTGCGATTACACCTGGTAAGATCATCTCTTTCAATGCTGCCTTAGTAGATATATCTACACACTTTTTAGAATCAGGTTTAACACCCTCTTTACCTTCTAATAAACCTGGAATCTCTCTAAACTGTCTACGGATTTCATCAACCATCGCAGAGGCTGCCTTACCAACAGATGTCATCGTCATCGCACCTATAACAAATGGTAGTAATCCACCTATTAACGCTCCGATTATAACCTCTGTCTGCATTAAATCTATCGACTCAATATTCGCCGTTGCTGAATAAGCTGAAAATAACGCTAACGCCGTTAACGCTGCTGAACCGATCGCAAATCCTTTACCCATCGCAGCTGTTGTGTTACCTAACGCATCAAGGCTATCTGTGATCTTACGAACATCTTTACCTAACCCTGCCATCTCTGATATTCCACCAGCATTATCTGCTATAGGACCGTAAGCATCAACTGTCATCGTAACACCAACCGTTGCAAGCATACCAACTGCTGCAATTCCTATTCCGTATAATCCTGCGAAATAATCTCCTATAAATATCGCACTACAGATAATTAATATAGGTAGAATAGTTGACTCTAATCCAACAGCTATTCCTTGTATAATATTTGTAGCAGGACCAGTCTTAGACGCCTCTGCAATACGCAACATAGGTTTGCTTGATGTATAATACTCTGTAACAAGTCCGATTAATAATCCTGCAATCGTTCCTACTAAAACTGCGTAAAATACATTCACAGAAACACCTGTAAATTTTACACCAACAAATGCAAGTATAAGAAATAAACCAGCACCGATAAATGTTGAGTATCTTAACGCACCAGCTGGATCTGTATTCTTTAATAACTTCATAGATAGTATACCTATCATAGATGCAATTAATCCTAATATAGCAAATAAAATCGGTACGAACATTAATGTTGATCTTGAAACATCTTCTGCTCCACCTGTTATACCGATCATCTCTATAAGTCCGATTGAACCTGTTGCTGCGATCGCCATAGTTGCAATTATTGAACCTACATACGATTCAAAAATATCTGCACCCATTCCTGCGATATCACCAACATTGTCACCAACATTATCTGCAATAACTCCAGGGTTTCGTGGATCATCTTCTGGAATTCCTGCCTCTATCTTACCTACTAAATCTGATCCAACGTCAGCCGCCTTAGTATATATACCACCACCAACTCTTGAGAAAAGTGCTATAGATGATGCACCCATCGCAAATCCGTTGATATGTTTAACGTCTACAAAATCTCCTAAAAAGATATATAGAACTCCAACTCCTATTAATCCTAGAGATGCAACAGATAATCCCATTACAGCTCCACCACTATATGATACACTTAACGCCTTAGCTATACCTGAACTTCTCGCAGCTTCTGATGTTCTAACATTTGCAATCGTTGCAGCTTTCATCCCAAGAAAACCTGCTAAAACTGATGAACCTGCACCGAAAAGAAACGATATCATAGTTAAAACACCTAATGAAGGCGATAACATCATAAGTCCCGCAGCTATCGCTATGAAAATAATTAATACTCTGTACTCTCTAAAAAGAAAAGCCATCGCTCCTTCGTGAATAGCATCAGAAATCTCTACCATCTTCGCATTACCAGCAGGTTCTTTCTTCAAAGAAAAATAAATAACCATCGCAAACAGTAGCCCAACTAATCCTAGTACTGGAGCTACATAATTAATACTTGAAAAATCCATTTAGTCACCTCTCATCTGAATATTAAAACTAAAATATAAAACTTATACATATCATAAAAATACACAACTTTATATAACTTACTAAAATATCAACTTAACTCAACTTCATAAAACTCATACAAATATCAACTTCACTCAACCTCTACTAATTATTAATTAAACTCGTTCATCGCTTTTATCATGCCATCTGATAACAGTAACTCTAACGCCGACTGTGATCTTATTAAAATATCATCCATAGATTTCATCTCGTACTGATTAAACTTACCTAACACATAACTAGATTGATCCTCACCACGCATATCCATATCCATGCCAACGCCGATCTTCAATCTCTTAAACTCATCTGTTGATAACATATTAATCATAGACTTAATACCGTTATGTCCACCTGCCGATCCGTTATGTTTTAACTTTATACTATCAAACGGAATATGAATATCATCATGTGCTACAATAATATCTGATATATCTATCTTATAAAAATCTGCACACTCTCTAACAGATATACCCGATCTATTCATATATGTTTCTGGTTTTAAAAGATATACCCTCTTACCTAATATCTCTCCTATTCCACACATACCTTGAAACTTACGCTTCATAGATATATTAAACGTACTCGCAATACGATCTATCAACATAAATCCTATATTGTGACGAGTTTGTTTATACTCATCTCCCGGGTTACCTAGTCCAACTATTAACATCTATACTAATCTCTAACTTACTTTAATTATTTAAAAATAAAGAAGAGATACTCTCCTTCAAATGTATACGCTCTATTGATGTAGATAAAATATCTGCAACAGATAAAATCTCTATCTTACTTATACCTGCTACTTTAGTGTTATCTATCGTATCAGTTATAATAACTTTTTCGATACTACTATTAACAATTCTCTCAATCGCAGGGCCTGATAATATCCCATGTGTAGCCATAGCGTAAACTGCTTTTGCTCCACCCATCTCTTTTAATGCTTTTGCAGCTTCTGTTAATGTTCCTGCTGTATCGATCATATCATCAACCAATATAGCCGTTTTACCTTCAACATCTCCTATCACATTCATAGCCTTCGATTGATTAGGAGCTGATCTACGTTTATCAACAATCGCTAAAGGTACACCTACATTTTTAGCATATATTCTAGCTCGTGCAACACCACCTGCATCTGGTGATACAATAACCGTATTATCTGCACAAAAATTTAATCCTTTTAAATGAGATGTGAATACTGGTAACGCATATAAGTTATCAACAGGGATATCGAAAAATCCTTGTATCTGTCCTGCATGAAGATCCATTGTAACTAATCTATTTATACCACTACGAGTTAATAGATCTGCTATTAATTTTGCCGTGATCGGAACTCTAGGCTCTGTTGCACGATCTTGTCTGCTGTAACCAAAATATGGGATAACTGCTGTTATAGAATTTGCTGATGCTCGCTTTAGTGCATCTGTCATGATCATTAATTCCATTAGATTAGTATCTGTTGGAAATGAAGTTGGTTGAACTATGAAAACATCTCTACCACGCACTGATTCATTGATGCGAACCATTATTTCGCCGTCTGAAAATTTACCTACTGTACAAGCACCTAATCTAATACCTAGCCTTGTTGCTATTCCTTCTGCTAATGCTTTATTTGCACTACCTGAAAAGACTAAAAAGTCCATAACATCGCTCCATTTATTTAATATTAATCATTATGAATAAAAACCATAATTATAAAACATATTAACGTTAAAAATAAACCTACTTAACACTATGGTAGCTTCCACCAAACCACTCTTATAAATTACTCTAAAATAACCGAAGCCTCTTTAATATAAAATTCTGGATACTTACCAGATATAAAAGATAACGCCTCATCTCTCTCGTTTATCGACTTATAAACTGAGAAAATAGTCGAACCTGAACCACTCATTAAAGCTCTTGAATTAATATTATATCTATTCAACTCTTCAATAATATCGCTTATTATTGAGCTAATCGGAAACACAACCCTTTCAAGATCGTTATACATTAATTGCAATATCTCACTATAGCTTGATATACAATTCTCTTTAATACTATCTATTGTTTTAAAATCCGTCAACTGTAATGTTTTACTGCCGTAAACTTCTTTCGTCGATATAAATATATTAGGGTTTATTATAAGCAGAAATAACTCCACTTTAAAATCTATACTCTCTAATATCTCGCCCCTACCGTAACCTAATTTAGGTTTAGGATTAAGGAAAAATACCGTATCTGAACCAACTCGCTCCATTATAGATATCATCTGTTCATCACTTAAATTTAGAGAACTATCCTCATTTACAAGTTTAAGGTACGTTGCAGAGTTTGAACTGCCTCCACCTAAACCTGCTCCTATCGGAATATGTTTATCTAAGTATATATCGTAATTTATATCTAATCCATACTCGTTACGTAATATCGTGTCTGTCTTAATTATTATGTTGTCATCATTTAATTGAAGTGTACTATTGTTTGATCTAAACTCTAAATGTGAAGCTCGCTTAATTGTTACAGTATCGTAAATATCAATAGGTAGAAAAAGTGTGTATATATCGTGATATCCATCTTCTCGTTTACCCGTTATATAAAGAAACAGATTTATCTTTGCATAACTTTTTGCAGATAATGAACTCACTTTGATGAACTCCACCCTTTACCGTTTAAAAACCTTATAGATATATCTCTATGTCCATCTGATAAAATTATCGTTCTTGGAATTCCTGTTGTTGAATAGTAGTAACTTACAATACTATATAAATCCCGATAAGTTGATTTATGAACTAAACCGATCTCATCTGAATAGAAACTCTCGTAACTTTTTGTCGATAACATATACTCTGTATCCATATACCTAACAATATCAAACATCTGCTCTTCAGTTACTACACTTAAAATATTGTTAGCTATATTCTTGCCTCGTGAACTTGCTAATAGATAACCATCTTTATATGTTATATCTGCAACAACCGTATTGAAAACACCTAAGATATTTAATTTTAGATCGCTGTTGCTATCTTTCTTAACTAGTGCCGTAAATGATGATATATCACCAAAATTTACAAACGAAACAGTCGCTTTACCTGTATACTTATCAAAATGAACCGTGGCGTTATCGTATAACGTAAAAGTGGCGTTATCAACACTGTTTATATCACCTATACGTACCTTAGATGCACAACCGATAGAAACGATTGATACAAAAAGTGATACTAACAATAACTTAAAACAGTTACTTAATTTTAAGTTTCTTTTTAATCTCTTCAAGATGATCCACTATCTCCTTCTCATCAGGTGCAAGTTTTGCTGCTCGCTCTATATAGCTATATGCTTTTTTATACTTCTTCTGCATGAAATATGCCCAACCTAAACTATCTAAGTAAGCTGCATTATTCGGATCTTTCTCTAAAGCACTTGTGATAAGAACGATAGCCTCATCTAAATTAATTTCATCAAGAACATACATGTAACCTAAAAAGTTCTGATATATCGGATTATCTGGAGATAATTCATACGCTTTTTTAATACTTACTATCGACTGATCTCTCTTATTTAACTTATCATACGCTATCGCTAATGAATAAAATATCTCATCTGACGTAGGGTTAGATTTTAAACCTTCATTTAATGCGATTATAGCTTTCTTGCTCTCTTTTTCCTGCATATACGACTCTGCAATTAGACGGTAGTAATCAACATCTCTTTCAAGCTCATCTATATTAACTAAAACTTCTAACGATTTTTCTGACTTATTATCTAATAGATATATAACCGATACACGTTTAATAATTGATGCAAAATTTGGTTGAAGCTTAAGAGCGTCATTATATATAAGTAACGCTTTATCGTATTTACCTGCAAGCTCATTTAGATATCCAGCTGAATAATAGTTTAATGTATCCTCAGGTGCTAACATCAATATCTCTTCAAATGTTATAGAGGCGTTATCGTAATCGCCCATAGAAACTTGAATGTTACCAAGATATTTCAGTACAGATACTTTATCTTTTCCTTTCATCTTTTTAGCGAAGTTTTTATATAAATCTACTGCTTTCTGATAATCTTTATCTTCAAGATAAATTTCACCTAATTTTATCTCAGGAAGAACCATCGTTTCATTGCTACCTACGATCATCTCAAGATACTTTTTAGACTCTTCTTTATTGTTATCTTTCAGATAGATATCTGATAATCTAAGTAGTGCCAACATATTGCGATCAATATCAACAGCTTTCTTATAATCATCTATAGCTAACTTGATGTTACCCATATCTTGATGAAGATTACCACGATTAACATAGTACTCCGATTTACTGCTACCCATAGCGATAAGCTTATTGAACTCTTTTAGAGCTAGATTTTTCTGTCCCATTTTTACAAGTATCGAAGCTTTAATGAAAACATAATCTATATTTGTATCTGATTTTTTTATAAGTAGATCAAGGTATTTAATGCTTTTTGCATAATCTTCTTTAAACTCATATATCTGAGCTAAGAATTTTATAAATATGATATCATCTGGATATAATTTATTCGCTTTTAATGACGTAGATAAAGCTTTATCTACATCGTTTGAATAAATTAACATATAGATATACTTCTCATAAAATGTAGTATTTTCTTCAACTGCTAACATTCTATCAAGTATTTTTATCGCCTCTTCATACTTTCCTTCAGCTTCAAGATTGACAACTTTTAAATAAAGTAGTGACATCTCATTTTCACTGATAACAGGTTTAGAAGAGTTATCTGTATCTGAGGCGTGTAGATATGATGAGGTTAAGAATAATGATACAAAAACTGAAAAAACTGTAACTAGGTGTCTATTAATCAACATAACATTCTCTTATATCGTAAGGTATTTTATTTACAAAATTCTGCATCGATTGCAAGTATTAATAGGTATTAAACATATTATCTACAATCTCTACAAAACTCTGTGTCTAATATATAGTTTAAATCTATTTTATTCTAGATTTATTCCTGAGATCTAACTAATCTAACTGATTGACGAGCTATATTGCTGATCTAGTTAATTAACACCACGCCGACTAACCCATTAGCCCCAACAAACCACG
>CAMRDM010000021.1 GCA_947041225.1 uncultured Deferribacteraceae bacterium
GCAGAAGTTAAAGTAGCTTTAGATGAAGCAATCGGAACTGTTCTGGGTGCTAGTTACACACCAGTTTTATATGTAGGATCTCAAGTTGTAGCAGGAATGAATTATAAGATTGTCTGCAAACAAACATTATCTACATTAGGGCAAGATAAAGATGTTGTTGAAATGATAATTTTCAAACCATTAGAGGGTCCTGCAATAAAAACAAGTATGGTATCTATACTTAAGTAACATGTTAGAAGTTAGTTAGAAATATTTAAAATAAGGCACTGATTAAATTATTTAGATTTAGTCGGTGCTTTTTGTTTATCACTTTAAGATAAGTGAATAAGAGAGAGGAACTGTGGATTGATAGTTAAAATTGTAATGATTAATTGTGATGTTGCTTACTACAATATTAATATATAAAAAGATATTTATTTTATTTTTATAATGATATAATATGATAATTGATTTTGATAATAGTTGGTAGGAGATTTTTATTTATAAAAATAGTGAAATTAGACTTGATGATGATAAAAAAAGTCTTATAAAAATTTTAAACGATATTTATAAAAAGCTAAAAAGTAACGATAAAGATCCTAATTTATATAATCAGATCGCAACTATATATATCAAATTAAAGAAGTATAATAAGGCTATTAAATTTATCAATGAGGCGATCAAACTTGATCCTACTAATTCAGAATATCTAAACTATAAAGGCAACGCTTTGCTATATAAAAATAGGTTTAATGAAGCGTTACGATGTTTTAATCAAGCTATAGATATTAATAATACTGAACCCACCTATCAGATCAATAAAGCATCAGCGTTGTACTCACTTCAAAAATATTCACAAGCTTTAATATTGTATGACACACTACTAACTTTAAATATTAACGATCTAGAGTCGTTAATAGGTAAGGGTGATACTCTGTTTATGATGAAAAGATATCAAGAATCACTCGCTACTTATGAGCAAGTTTTGTTAGTCGATAATGATAATACACACGTGATTAAATCGGTTGGTTTATTACAAAAATATCTAAGTAATCCGAAAAGTAGAAGTAATAAATTTTCTCTATTTACAGTAAGGTTTACGAAAAGAGAGGCACTTACTAAATCTCTTAAAAAGATACAAATTATATTTACGGTGTTTTTATTATCTATAATCTGTTATCTAGTTTTTAGTGGATATTATGGAAGAAATAATATTGATGCGTTTGTTAGATCGGTAGAAATTTCACGTCTATCAAGTAACTTTGAAGAAGCGTTGGCTGGTACAGATAAGATAATTGTATCATTTCCAAACTCCGATATTGGAGACAGATTGAAAATTGATATTTTATTTGAGTTAGAGAGATATGAAGAGGCTAAGATTTACATCGATAAGCTTATAACAGATAATCAAAATGATGTTGGGTTATATATGCTAAAAGGGATTGCGTTCGGTGAGTCTAATCAAAAACATGAGGCTGTTGAGTATCTTAATATATATCTAACAACAAATCCTGATGATGATTTTATTATTAGGTATAGAGATAAGTTACAGAAATCACTTGATAATAAAAGTGGCAGTTAGTTAAAGAGAGTTATAATTACCACTCTTTAACGTAACATACCATATTATAATTTATCTACTATTTTGCACTGTATTCGAGTTTACTACGGTATTCAAGTTTACTATTTATGATGGTTTTATTCTCTTCAATCTCTATTTATCGTAATTAATATTAATCAAATCGCACCACACCATATCACACAATAGTAATTTAAAATTTACTCGTAATATCCTTTAACAAGCACTTCTTTATTTTGCATCATAATATTTCCGTTAGCGATAACTGTCTCAATATTTAGTTTATCATCTAACAGTAATAAATCTGCGTAGTAATTCTCTTTAATTGATCCTCTCTCTTTCTCTATTCCAAGTCCTCCAGCTGTGTTGCTTGTTGCAAAAGGTAGAGCTTCTTCGAGGGTTAATATTTTATTTTCAACTAGAAGTTTTATTCCGTTATGTACTTCGTTACAGCTTGATTTTCCGATTTCAATAATTTTTCCGTCGCTATCACATCTGTTCCAACTACCGTTACCATCTGAGCTTAACGTAACTCTATCAAGTAACGCCTTCTCTTCTTTAAGCATTGCAAAAGATTCATCCATAGGTAGATGAGATGCTAGGCAAGAAGTGATATCTATATACCCACCCATCTTATTAAATTTTATACCTTGTTTAAATAGATCTTTACTTCTTGATATGTGAGTTGGTTTGAATGCACTTGCAGGTGTTTGTCCTTTCTCTACAACTTTGATTATCATCTCTATGTAAGATTTTGCAGTTCCTATATGTACTTCAACGAATGTCTTTTTCCCTGCAACCATTCCAGCAACTCTAGTATGAAGAGCAAGACGTTCTAATTCATCAAACGTGATAGCAGATGATCTATGATCTGACATCGCTAATTTTACGCCTACGATTTCGTTGATAAACACGATATCTTTCTGAATATCACCAGTTAATGTTGGGGACGGAAATGTGTATGATCCTGTTAAGCAGTAAGCGTTCATACCACTTTCATTTAACGATTTAGTTTTTGCAACAAGTGTTTCGATATTTCTAGTTATCGAATCTGTACCTAATAAACCAGTAACGGTTGTAAGTCCTGATGTTATGAAAGTTGATAGAGGGATTTCAGGCACTCTTGTTATACATCCAGCTTCTCCACCACCACCGATAATATGCATGTGTGTATCCATAAATCCAGGAACACATTTTTTACCTTTACCGTCGATAGTGATTAAATCTTTAAATGTATAATTTAAGTTTTCACCGATTTCTACGATTTTATCATTACAGATAAGTATATCTTTTTCACCTATATATTGTGGTGAATAGATTGAGCTATTTTTAATTAATATAAACATATTATATATCTTCTCCTTTGACACTTTTTAACTGTACAATAACATTCTATTATTTATACATCAGATATTTTATATCATTACTAATTATATAGCAAGGAAGATAAAAGAGATATATTATTCTAATAATGTATATATACATTTAATAAACATATTGACGATATCAGTTGTAAGTGTTAAAGTACTTACAGAAGTGATTTATTACAGTTTTAGAGTTGTCATACATTTGTGTTTAAATAATTTTCTTTTTTGATGATACTAGGTTGAAGGTTAGATATCAGGCATTAACTTTCTTAATTTTTAAACAGTACCTAATATTATGTTGTTAAATTATTTTTTGTTATTTTATCTACTATTCATCTATATTATAATTAATATAATAATCTTATTCACACAAATTAAAAAAGCAACTATACTGTATAGTGGATACTTATGCTTGAGGCATTATGTCTGAAACAATTTATGTGGTTGTAGGTAATGGACGAAAATATATTAACTAAAATACAGAAGCATCATGATGTTGATGAACACCAAAAGATTATTGATTTAATTAGTCGATTAAATCAGAATGATCTTAATTATGAACTTACGTCATTATTAGCACGAGCTTATAGCAACATCGGCAATTTTGATAAATCTATTTCACTTCTTTTATCTGTGAAAGAAGATGGAGAGTATGATGATCTATGGTATTCAAGGTTAGCACATAACAATCTACTTAATGAAGAGTTTGTGATAGCAAAGGATCTATTTTTAAATGCACTTACACTCAATCCAAAAAATCAAAGAACAAAAGAGTTGTTATCTGCGTGTTACTATCTTATAGGCAAAGAGTTGTGTGATAATAATCAGTGTGATGAGGGGCTTATTGAACTTCATAACTCATTAGAACATACCTCTAGCAAAGTTAAAATATATCTTGAAATTGCAGATGTGTTTATATCTCTACATCGATACGAGGATGCGTTAACTTCTCTAAAAAATGTGATTGTTGTAGAGCCTGATAACTTATTAGCGTGTATCAATCTTGCGTTTGTATATTATAATAGTCGTAAGTTTAATGAATCTCTTTTATATTATGAGCGAGCTATTGAGCTTGATAATAAGATAGGGTATCACTACTATAATAGAGGTAGATGTTTATTTCATCTAGGACGCTACGAAGAGGCTATTGATAGCTATACAAAGGCTATTGAAATAGTTCCGGGTGTAAGTGATTTTTATTTTGAGAAAGGCAAATCTCAAGTTTTATTAAATAGAAATGATGAGTCTCTAATATGTCTTGAAAAGGCGATTGAAATTGATCCTAAACAGATAAGTTGTTACTATTTAAAATCGATGGTACAGTACCTATTAAATCATTACGAAGAGTCTCTTCATTCACTTAATACGATAATAGGATTAGATGCGAATATTTTTATTGTGTATGTAAGTAAGGCAGAGGTTCTGATCGCCTTAGAGGAGTATAGTGAAGCTTTAGAGTGCTACGATATTGCGATGTCGATCGATCCATATAATGAAACCGTTGCAGACTCAAGAGAGGAGTTATTGGCTATTATTGGTGACTAACTACAACTTATTCACTTTATTCATTATCGCTATAATTTCTCTATTATGCTCATTTAACACATTACTGTTTTTCAATTAGATATTTATAGATATCTTTATTTGTTAACTCTGTTGATATATCTGTTGCTGTTTTGCCAGCTAAATCTTTTATATTTAGATCAGCTCCAGCTTCGACTAATATTTTTATAACATCAAAATTAGATCCGTTTATAGCAGCGATTAGTGCTGTCTCACCGTTCTCATCTTGAAAATCAAGTTTAGCACCGTTATCAATTAGATACTGAACAGTTTCGGGATCTTTCCATCTAGCGATTGTTAGTAGAGCTGTTCTACCGTACTTATCTTTATGGTTGATATCGATTTTTTTATCAATCAACAATTTCACTATACTTAATCTATCCTTACCTGAAGCGATCATTAATGCGTTAGATTTAAACTCATTCAGCTGATGAACATTAGCATTGTTATCTATAAGATACTCAACGATATCAAGATACCCTCTAGATATAGCATCCATTAACGCACTACTTTGATATATATCTGTTGCGTTAATTTTAGCACCGTTTTTAATAAGGAGTTTCACAACATCTAGATTACCAGCAGAAGATGCGATCATTAATGCTGTTCGTCTATCTTTAGTAGTAGCGTTTATATCTAAGACTTTTTTGCTTAGTAGATATGTAACTGTTTCAAGACTGTTATTATCTTGAGCAGATAGCATGAGTGCGTTATATCTCTCTAAATTTATCGCATCAAGTTTAGCACCGTTTTCTATCAAATATTTTATAAGTTCAATATCACGATTAGCAGATGCAAAGAGAAGTGCAGTGTTACCTTCATTATCCATAATATTAATATCTGCTTTATTTTGTAGCAGTATTTTTATTATATTTAAATGTTCTCTTTCAACAGCTATCATGAGTGCAGTTTTGCCGTACATTTTATCTCGTAGATTGAGATTGCCTGTTGTTGATATTATCTTCTGTACGGTTTCATTATCGTTAAAAAATGTCGCTTCCATAAGCTTGGTTGATCCGTACTCGTTATATAGGTTAACGGTTGTGTTATCTATTATTTCTTTCTTGTTTCGGTTGATACAACCTATGAATATTGTGAATGCAACTAATACGATAATAACTGTATACTTCATGAGAAACTCCTTAAATATCTATATATAATAACTTAAATAATGTTGTCAACTGAACATGATATTAGAATTGACAAAGTAATGCAACTATGATTTAATGGATAAAATATTTTATAAGGTTATATATATGATAAAGATAAAGATTTTATTATTTTTTTTGTTCACTATTTTTTCTTCACCGATAAATCTTTACGCAATAACTGCTGAGGAATTACTTGATAAAGTTGATTTAGTACAACGTGATTACGACTCTTTATATTTTGAGGCTGTGATGGAAATTATCTCTGGATCACGTCAACTTAGTAAAGATTACTACGGATACCTTGATGATAAAGAGAGTAAATCATTTATGGAATTTACGAACCCTCAAGATCAAGGAACAAGGTATCTAAAGATTAATTCTGATCTATGGATCTATCTACCTGATGCTCAAGATACGATTAAGATTTCAGGACACCTGTTAAGAGATGGAGTTATGGGTAGTGATATATCGTATGATGATATATTAAATCAAGGTGCTTATAATAAAGATTACACTTCAGAGTCGTTAGAGACAGTTGAACTTGATGGAATGCAAGTGTATAAATTAACTATTCTAGCGATCAACGATGCAGTAGTAAGTTACGCTAAACAAGATTTATATGTGGATATGGATAGCTTTCAAATCTATAAAGTAACTCTTTACGCTAAAGGCAGAAAAGGGTATAGAGCTATTAAAGAGTTCAAGTTAAAAGATTATCAAAAAGTTGGTAAACTTACTATGCCTATGATTTCTGAAGTGAGTGATCTTAGAAAGAAAAATTCATTAACTAGAGTTACATATACAAAATTAAAACCAGATATTAAGCTAGATCAAAAAATGTTTACTAGATCATATTTAGAGAATTAACATGCATAGATATCTGTACGTTTTATTGATTATATTATTTTCATCTTCATTATCATACGCAAAACTATCGTTTGGTGGAGCGTTAGAGAATAGCTCTACAATGATGGCGGGCGGAAGTCCGTTTAAGTTTCAAAACTTTTCAAGACTTAAATTTGATGTAAATTATAGAGACACAAACTGGAGAATATATTCAGATATACGTCTAGGTTTACTGTATGCAAAAATCAATCTAGGTACAGGAGTAAACGATCCAACTGTGAGTTTACCTATAGGTAGTTATGCCGATGTTATTTTAGATATACCTAGGTTGTATATGAAAATAAATAGTAATATCGGAACATTTACAATAGGTAAAACATATCTAACTTTTGGACAACCAGAGTTATTTAATGTTTTAGAGTGGTATAAAAATTTCTCACTTTTAGATCCAACAGAAACAAAACCCGGAGTTAATCTTATATCGTGGGATCTAGGTATCGGTTCATACGGTAAGATAGGTATGTTCTTGGGTGGCGATAATAAATGGGATGATGTATTAGGTGGCGTTGAACTTATATTTGGTAGAGAGAGTTTTGAAGCAGGACTTGTCTATCAATATAAAGGCGATAATCAGAATGTTGTAGGGGGATTTTTTAAGGCTGATGTTGTCGTCTCACTTTTAGGATCGTACGCTTATCATGCAAATGATATTTTAACAAAAAGTGGAAGTAGTGCTTATAACGATTATCATGAAGCAACGCTGGGGGTTGATTACAGTTTTCTAATAGGTAGTCGTACACTCGTTGTTAAACAAACATTCTATTTTAATTCGATAGGTGCAAGAGATAAAGAAGAGTTAAGAACTACAATGTTAGGTGATTATTATTTTAGAGGTGGTGGATACTCATACACCTCACTTATGTTTACAATAGATCAATTTATTCAAGTAGGGTTAGATGTGATAGTTAATGTTTTTGATGGTAGTGGATCAGCTTTACCTAGAGGTGTTTTTCAAGTTGCCAATAATTTAATGTTAGATATATCTATAGGAAGTTATTTTGGATCTAACGGTTCAGAGTTTGCTCCTACTAATAAGGGTGGATATAATTTCTCATTATTCGTTAAGTTAGAGGCTAGTTTTTAATTTAGGAGAAAAATTAATGTATGTAAAAACAAGTGGTATAAAAAAGATATATGATAACGGATTAACTCCATTTGAAGCGTTAGGTGGAGTATCTATAGGTATCGAAAAGGGAACGGTATGTGCATTAGTTGGTGCATCAGGATCAGGTAAGACTACTCTTTTAAATATCATAGGTGCGATCGATACTGCAACTGAGGGTGAAGTTATCATTGATAATGAATCGTTGAGTGATAAGAATAGTAAAGCGTTATCTATTTTTAGAAGAAAAAATTTAGGTTTTATCTTTCAAAGTTATAATTTAATACCAGTTTTAACTGCGTATGAGAATGTAGCTTTAGCGCTGTTTGAAAGTGAGGGCAAAGATAAGCACGATAAAGTTATGTCGATGCTTGATAAAGTTGGATTAATTGATAAAGTTAAAAATTATCCTAACCAGTTATCAGGTGGACAACAGCAGAGAGTATCTGTTGCAAGAGCGCTTGTTAAAACGCCTAAATTACTTTTAGCAGATGAACCTACAGCGAACTTAGATAGCACAACTGGTAAACAGATTTTAGATCTTTTATTAAAATTAAATAACGATGAGAAGATCACAATTTTATTCTCTACACATGACTCAAGAGTTATGGATATAACAGATAAAATATATACATTAAGTGATGGGAAAATAATAGAGGAGTCGTAGATGAAATTATTAAGCATAGCATTAAAAAATGTTCTTCGTGCTAAAAGACGAGCATTTATGACTATATCTGTTCTATCGTTAGGTATCGTTTTATATATTATTTTATCATCATTTGCAGATGGTTTTATAAATATGTCTATCGACTCTTTGAGAGAGGAAGAGTATGCAGATATAAGAGTACGCATAGCTAATTTTGATACAGATATCCCTCTTAATGAGGATAATTTATGGATAGATCAATCGACTAATTTAGATAACGGCGAGACATTATTAGATACGGTTGAAGGTATCTCATATACTCCTCGCCTTGTGATTTATGCAGAGGTTGATAACTATGTTGATTCGATCCCAGTCGCATTAATAGGTATAGATGAAGCTAGAGATAGTGATGTGTTATTAGTTGAGAATACATCTGATGAACCGCTTGGTGATCTTGCGTGGATAGGAGCTGGACTTGCAAATGATTTAGATGTTGAAGTTGGAGATTATGTTAACTTAACATTTAGAACAAAAGGCGATGCGTTTGTGTCAACTGAGTACGAAATAGGTGGATTACTTAATTCATCTAATCCGATGTATTCAGAGGGTGGAGTAATTATCGATCTAGCTGAACTTCAAGAGATGTTTGATTTAGATTATATATATCATTACACGATTAAACTTGATGATGAGTCGAGGTTAGATGAAGTTGCAAGTGAGTTAGAATTATTATATCCAGATCAGGAAACTTTAACATGGAAAGATTTAACGAGTGATCTAACAGGTGCGATGGATGCAAGAATGTCGGCTATGAAGATATTTTATGTGATTATCGGTATTATAACTTTTCTCGGATTAACGAACTCTATTTTAATAAGTGTTTGGGAGAAGAAGAAAAATACAGGCACACTTAGAGCGTTAGGATTTATGGATAGCGAGATCGTAAAGATATTTATATATGAAGGTTTATGGATAGGTGTTTTCGGTGTAGCGATCGGTGTTATTTTAGCGATCATAGGCAACATACCTTTATCAACGATCGGTATAGATTACTCAACAGCACTTGATTCAGTATCAGATAAAGGTACAGATATAGGATTATATATCACACCGATTGTAAGAAGTGCGTGGGATATAAAATATTTTATACTACCTATAATAATTGTACCGATAGCGTCTATGTTGGTATCGTATATCCCTGCTAGAAAGAGTGTGCGTATGTCGATTGTGGATTGTATAAGAAACAATACATAGAGGAAAAATAATGTTTAAGTATGCGATAAAAAATATTTTTAGATATAAAACACGAAGTATGTTAACGTTTATTGTAATAGCAGTATCGGCTGTAGCGACGGTTTTTATGATGGGATATTTTAATGGAATGGTAGGGCTTTTCTTGAAAGGTTTTATAGATTATGAGACGGGACATATCCGTATTGTTACAGAAGGTTTCGCTGAGAAAGAGAGGTTTACTCCAGTATATGAAAATATACCTAATGTCGATCAACTTAAAGCAGATATATTAAAAGATGATAGGGTGGCTAAAGTTGTCCCTGCGTATAAAATTTTTGGACTTGTTGGTAACGGCGAGAACACATATCCTATGAGTATTGTATCGTTTGATTTCTCAGAGGATTTTTATGAGCTAAAGGATAAAGTTGTAGATGGCGAACTAGCTGATACAGGTTTATTAATGAGTAAAGAGTTGCAAGATAAGATAGGTATCTATCAAGGTGATACTCCTATTTTAGTATCAACAACGGTTGATGGAGGACTTAACGCTGTTAAGCCAGAGCTTATCGGTACAACATATTTTGCGATGTCGTTATTTGATAAGCACTCTGTTTTTGTAGATTTAGCAACAGCTAATAAACTTCTTAAAACTAAAAACTCTGCAACAGAGATATTTGTTGTTTTAAAAAATATGAAAGATATTCCAGTAGTTACAAAAGAGCTTAAAGCAAAATATCCTAACTACGATGTTAGCGATTATATAACGCAGATAGGTCCTTTATATTCATTTATTGATTTTGAGTTAAAGTTACTCAATGCTATAGTGGTGTTTGTAATGTTTTTAGGTTCGCTGATAGTTGTAAATTCGTTAGTTGCCTCAATTTATGAGAGAATAACTGAAGTTGGAATGTTAAAAGTTTTAGGATATTCTAATCTTGAATTGACTAAGATGTTATTTTATGAAGGGTTATTTTTTGGTGTTTTTGCAGGTGGGCTAGGATTTATTATCGGAGCGTTACTACTATATTATCTATCAATTGTGGGGATAGATTTAACGGCTATGCAATCAGATGGACAGGCTGTTCCTATGGAAACAGTGCTGTATCCAGCCTTGACATTTAAATTAGGTGTAATAAGTTTTTTAGTAGCAGTGATGATCCCTGCGTTAATATCGTTAGTACCAGCTAGAGTTTTAAGTAAGATTGTACCGATCGATGCGATCAATTCAAGAGGATAGGTTTAGAGGTATTTTACGATAGATTTATAGATATGTTTAGATAGTTTAATTTATTTGAGTTAAACAATTTTTACAAGCAATATAGTTTTGAAATAAGATAGTTTTACAGATAAAATAGTTGTAAAAAATATAGAAGTTATAGTATCGGTGGTAGATATATTTAATATTTATCGCCGATATTTTTTTGTATTGGTAGTTATTTTTTTCTATACAATACATATCGAGAAACAATCAACTCTTTTTACTCCAGCCGATTTTAATGTTATAGCACACTCTTCAATCGTGCTTCCAGTTGTGATAATATCATCTATGAGCAGTACAGAGTTGTATCTTGATTGTGATGTATAGATAAACGCATTGCGAATATTACCAGATCTTTTATCTCTATCTAATCTAAATTGATACGGAGTGTATCTAGTTCTTTTTAGAGCGTTATCAAGTTTGATATTATTTTCATTTGCGATATGTTTTGCGATGATATCGGTTGGATGATAGAACCTTCTAAATTTACGAAAAAAATGTGAAGGTACAGGAACGATCGCATCGTACTCTTCAATATTTATATTGTGTAAATCTATAAGTAAAGGTAGTAGATTTTTTGCACGCAAAGCGTACTGAAATTTTATATTAGCTAAAACCTCTTTTATAGGATAAGCGTAGGTATAGTTGGAGTATATTTTACCGATATTCTTTTTGCTTTGCTTGCACACAATACAGATGTTATCAATCAAAGCGAGCGAAGAGTTGCATTTTGTACAAGTTATATCAAGTTTTAGAAGCTTGCTGTAACAGTCATCACATAATGAGTGATAGTTATCTGTTACAGATTTGCAAGCAGAACATTTATAACCAACGATTAATTCATCTTCAATTTTTCTCATATCTATCTTTTAAAATCTATCAGATATAGAGAATTTATTTTTAATATATTATTTATCAATTAACGATTTCCCAGTCATCTCTTTCGGTTGAGGTAATCCTAAGACTTCTAATATAGTTGGTGCGATATCGGCTAATTTTCCACCGTTCATACCTAATCTACATTTATAGTTATGGATTATAAACGGAACTTTATTAGTTGTATGTGCTGTATGTGGTTGATTATTTTCATAATCCCACATACATTCAGCGTTCCCGTGATCGGCTGTAAGCATTAATACTGCATCCATATCATCAACGACTTTAACAACCCGTCCGATAGCTGTATCAACAGCTTGACAAGCTTTAAGTATTGCATCTTGCACACCAGTATGTCCAACCATATCAGGGTTTGCAAAATTCATTACAACTAAATCTATATCGCCTTTTCTAAAATGTTCTTCAAATTTATTAGTTATTTCATTCACACTCATTTCAGGTTTTAGATCGTACGTTGCAACATCTCTTGGTGATGGTATTAGTTCTCTAATTTCATTAGGGTACGGTTTCTCTTCTCCACTATTAAAGAAATATGTAACGTGAGGATATTTTTCTGTCTCAGTAATTCTAAGTTGTTTCAGTCCGTTTTCACTTATACATTTTGCTAAATTATTATCATAAAATTCAGACTCGTATGCAACAGGTATGTTGAGGTTTTTATCGTACTCAGTTAAAGTTAAAATATCTAGTTGAGGTTTGCTTCCTCTATCAAACTCTTTGAAATTTTCATCGACCATAACATCGGCTAATTGCCTTGCTCTATCAGCTCTAAAATTCATCATAAAAATAGAGTCGCCATCTTTAATTTTTCCATCAACTCCCTCTATGATAGTTGGAAGAATAAATTCATCAGTTTCGGTATTGTTGACTATAGCAGAGATCGGATCTTGAGCGTTTATGCCTTTACCGTTTCTAAGAGTGTCCCACGCTTTTTCAACTCTGTCCCATCTTTTATCTCTATCCATAGCGTAATATCTTCCGATGATTGTAGCGATTTCCCCGTACTTTATTTCTGAAAGAAAATTTTGCATATCGGTTATGTAGCTTATCCCTGATGTTGGAGGCGTATCTCTACCATCAGTAAAACAGTGAATGTATAACTCTTTAACACCTCTCTCTTTAGCGATTTTAATAACAGCTTTGAAATGATCGATATGAGAGTGTACGCCACCATCAGACATAAGTCCCATTAGATGTACTCTTCCAGATTTTTTTATAGCGTTATCGAGGAATAAATTTATCGCTTTATTATTTTTAATTTCGCCGTTATTCACGTCGTTAGAAATTCTTAAAAGATCTTGAAATATTACTCTACCAGCACCGATATTCATATGTCCGACTTCCGAGTTTCCCATCTGTCCTTTCGGTAGTCCAACGTCCTCTCCTGATGCATCAAGCAGAGTGTGTTCATTGTTATATAGTAGTTTAATATAGTTTTCAGGATTAGATAAAACTGTACCGTTGTGTTCTTCTTCTAAGCGATATCCCCATCCATCTAATATTAGTAATACAACTTTTTTATTATTCATTAATTAGTTACCACCTTGAGTGTATTTGTATCTTATTAGATATATGCTATCAGATGTATAATTTATAGTAAAGTGAATAATCAACCTTATTTTAATCAGAAAAATAATCTAATTTTTTTATCTAATTTATGAAAATAAAAATAATGCTCTTGATAGATAAATATATTTGTAGCAGAGGTTAAAAATCACTTGACAAAAGCCGAGAATAACGTATAAATGGACTGAAGAGGCATATATCGTACTGATTTGGCATAGAATGGCTTAATGGTAGCGATTATGTAGAGAATGGTTAATGATCGGTGGGTTTAGTTGATCGCTTGGCTGGACGCAACTCAACGGTAGGCTATACGGATTATGGATTGTTCAACGGTAGGCTATACGGATTATGGATTGTTCAACGGTAGGCTATACATATCAAGTATCAGTGATGATAAATAGCTATGTAGATTTTGTATCACATACTCAATTTTGGAGAAAAAATGGGATTTAAGGGCGAGTATCTTAATAAATTTGATGATTCAGGCAGAATATCTTTACCTGCTAAGATGCGTGATGAACTTCGTTCTAAGAACTTAGGCGATACCCTTGTGGCATATTACACTCCACAATCTAAATGTTTAAAATTGATGACTAAGTCGGATTTTGAAAAGGTTGAACGTGCACATATAGATAATCCTCCAACCAACAGGAGTGATGTAGATATATATAGATATATTTTTGCATCATCGATGGATGTTGATATTAGTGCATCAGGAAGAATAACTATTACACCTAAACATAGAAAGAAAGCCAATTTAAGTGATGAGTGTTATATTATCGGTGTGAACGATCAGATACAGTTATGGAATAAACAAGAGTGGGAGACGGAGTCTCAGCGTATAGAGTCGGAGTTGTCAGATGAAGATTTAAGAATTTCTTCTCATCTAATATTTTAGGGATATATTATGCATACACCAGTTATGTTATTAGAGTTAATAGATAATATTTTCACAGATCCAGATGGTATATACATAGATTGTACAGGTGGTGGTGGAAGCCATAGTTTTGAACTGTTATCGAGGTTATCAGATAAAGGATCGCTTATCATTTTAGATAAAGATTTAGATGCAGTAGATAGACTTCAAAATAGGTTTCAAGATTATAAAAATGTACACATAATACATTCATCGTTTAGAGATATATCAGAGGTAGTAGAGAGAGAAAAAATTACAGGTACAGTATCTGGTATTATAGCAGATTTTGGAACATCAGCGTATCAGTTAAAAGATGCAGAGCGAGGTTTTTCATTTAGGTTAGAGGGCGATATAGATATGAGAATGGATAGAACTCAAGAATTTAAAGCATCTGATATAGTAGATAGTTACGATGAACATGAGATATTTAAAATCATCATTAAATATGGTGAAGAGAAATTCGCAAGAAGTATCGCAAGAAACATAGTTAAATATAGAGAGGGCAAAAGGCTTGACACGACCTTAGAACTTTCAGAGGTAATAGCTACCTCAATTCCTAAGAAGTTCCATAAATATGGTATTTCTCCAGCTACAAAAACTTTCCAAGCCTTTAGGATATATGTTAATAAGGAACTTGAAGATATCGAGATATTATTAAGTTCAGTATCAACTATTTTAAAGGTTACAGGAAGGTTTGGAGCTATATCATTTCACTCATTAGAGGATAGACTTGTAAAGAAATCTTTCATTGAACATGCGAAAAACTGTACATGTCCGCCACTTTTGCCGATGTGTATATGTAATAGAGTTCCAGAGTATAGGATCATAACTAGAAAAGCGATTGTACCTTCAACTAATGAGGTTACAGTAAATCCTTTATCTAGAAGTGCAAAGCTAAGAGTTGCAGAGAAGATTAATTGAGGTAAATAATTATGAAACACATACCGATGTATGAAGAAAGTAGTGATAGAAACTTACAGTTATTTAGTTTTGTACAACCGATTTTTATAGTAACATTTATGTTAGCTATTATTTTTGTTTCAACACTTATTATTGTTAGAAATAAATGTATCACTATGGGATACGAGATATCAGAGTTATCGCAAGAGTTAGAGCGTAGTTCGTTGGTTGCAGAGCGTTTATCTTTAGACTATTCTAAAGTAGCAAGAAATGAGGTTTTAATTGAAAAAGGGTTAAAATCTGGATTTTCTCTAATAGATACTGGTAGGGTATTTTATGTTCAAAGAGACAAAAATTAGTTCATTTTTCTCTGTACTAGCAGTATTCTTTACTGTGCTTGTTATTGCACGACTTTTTCATCTTCAAGTTATAGAGGGGACGAAATATAAAAGTTTTGTAAAGTCGCAGGTAGAGTCAAAGATAGAGACGACTAGAAACAGGGGAACAATTCTTGGTAGAGATGGCGAGGTATTAGCACAGAATAAAGTAGTTGGTTCTATCTACGCCTTTAGAAAGAATATCAAAAACATAGATACATTTATCAATCAGTTAGAGGTAAACGGGATCAATGTTTCAAAACGTGTCCGTAATCAATTAAAAAGCAACGATGGTTTTATATGGATTGAGCGACATCTTGATTTAGAGGTAGCAGAGTATCTTAAAAACAATATTAGAGGTTTAGAGTATTATAAAGAAGAGGCAAGATATTATCCTGAAGGTAGTAGTATGTCCAATCTTCTTGGTTTTACGGGGATAGATAATCAAGGTAGAGGTGGAATAGAGTACACACTTGATTCTGAACTTGCAGGAGAAGCTGTAACGGTTGTTTCAATAAAGGACTCTAGAGGAAGACTTATTTTATTTGATGATAAATCAAATGCTATTCTTCCAGATAGTTTGGTAGATCTTACTATATCTGCAAAACTTCAAGCAGGAGTTGAGTCTATTTTACGTACTGGAGCAAAAGAGTATGGTGCAAAAAACGGTACAGCTATAGCGCTTGATGTTAAAACTGGAGAGGTTGTTTTTGCTGCAAATGTAAAAGATTTTGATCCACACGATTATTCAGGTAAAGCGAGATCTCACTATAAAAACATGCCTTTTACATATTTATTTGAACCAGGATCAATATTTAAAACTATCCTTTTTGCATTTATGCAGGATAAACTTTTAATAGATCATCAGAAGAAATATAATACAAGTAAGATGATAAATTTAGGTGGATTTACTTATACAGATACAACATACCACCCTTCGTTAACACCTGAGGAGATTTATAAATATTCATCTAACATAGGTATTGCGAAGATGGTTGAGAAGATTAATAAAGAGGCGTACCATAAGTTTATAGTCAACGCTGGTTTTGGAGAGAAGACAGGTGTATACGGATTAAGAGAGGAATCTGGATTAGTTAAGCCACCTAAAAAATGGTCAAAAAACAGTAAAACTTCTATGTCGATAGGCTATGAGTTGCTTGTAACGCCTTTGCAGATTGTAAACTTTTATGCAGCTATCGGAAATAATGGAGTGATGAATACTCCGAAACTTATTAATAAAGTTGAAGTTAAATCAAGAACAGTTAATCCAGAAGTTGTAAGTCGTAGAGTGATGAGTGAGTCAACATCTGATTATTTATTATCGTTAATGGTTAAGACTGTTAAAACAGGAACAGGAAAAAATGCTCGTAGTGGTATAGTTGATATAGCAGGTAAAACTGGAACATCTAAGAAATACGATCCACGACTTAAAAGATATTCAGATGAGGATTACATAGCAACATTTGCAGGTGTTTTTCCATCTAACGATCCTCAGATAGCGATGGTAGTTGTTTACGATTCACCATCAACATCAATTTTTGGAGGATCAACATCGGCACATGTATTTAAACAGCTTGCAGAATATCTTGCAGTAGAGCTTAATTTATTAAATAGAAGTAGGGTGATTATCGCTAATGTTAATTAAAAGTTTGACTAAAATTCTTTCTGTTAAAGAAGAGAGAATAGATAAAAATATTTTAGAGAAAGATGTAAAATGTATTAGTTATCATATCGATGATGTGATTAATAATGTCGATGATGGTTTAGTTTTTTTTGCATATAAAGGCAATAATTTCGATTCAACTGATAAAGCTGTTGAACTGTATTTAGATAAAAAAATATCTCTGATAGTAACTGATAGAAAGCTTGCTGAAAATATCTCACACATAGTAGTTGATGATGTAAGAATGGCATTGACTTTAGCATCGGTTGCATTTTTTGATAACAAATTAGATAGATTAAGAAAAGTAGCAATAACAGGTACGAACGGGAAAACTACAACATCTATTTTGATAGGGTCTATACTATCTTATGCTAAGAATAAAATTGTAACGATCGGTACAAACGGTATTTTTGTAGATAGCAAAGTTTTTGATAATAACACTACAACTCCTAGCGGATATGATTTTGTTAAATTCGCTTCATTAGGAGTTGATGTTGGATGTACATATTTAGTCTCAGAAGTATCATCACATGCACTTCATCAAAACCGTTTAAAAGGCGTAACATTTGATGTTGCTGTGTTTACAAACTTAACAGGCGATCATCTTGATTATCATCAAGATATGGATAATTATTTTGATACTAAAGCTCAATTATTTACAGATAGTTATTCAGATATAAAAGTGATAAACATAGCATCAGCATACGGCGAAAAACTTCTATCAAAACTTGATAGATCAAAATGTGTTACATACGCTGTAGGTAAAGAAGCAGATATTTATTCTATAGATTACAAGATAAGTGTTGATGGACTTGATGCGACAGTTTTCATTCATGGTACAGAGTATAATATTAAATCTAAATTGATCGGTGAGTATAATTTAGAGAATATTTTAGCATCTATCGCTACTGCAAAATCGTTATCAGTGGATGATGAAAGTATCGTAAAAGGTATCGAGTCGTTAGAGGCGATTGATGGTAGATTGCAGAGAGTACAAGCTAAAGATTTTACTATTTTTGTTGATTACGCTCACACTGATGATGCGTTAGAAAATGCTTTAAATGCGATCGGTTCTATTGCAACAAGAAGGATTATAACAGTCTTTGGTTGTGGTGGCGATAGAGATAAAAGTAAACGCTCAAGAATGGCGAAAGTTGCTGAAAGATTATCGAGTATTGTTATAGTAACGTCTGATAATCCAAGATCAGAAGATCCTATGAGTATAATTGAGGATATGTTAAGTGAGAGTCCAGATAGATCATCATTTATAATTGAAGTAAATAGAACTAGTGCAATTAAGAAAGCGATACTGTTGGCTGATAAAGATGATATCATTTTAATCGCTGGTAAAGGACATGAAAAGTATCAGATTATTAAAGATGAAAAAATGATGTTTGATGATACTGAAGAGGCTCTTCTGTATCTAAAAGAGTTTAATAAATGATAGTAAGTGAGTTTATTAAATCATTACCATCAATTGTATCTTGCAAGATAGTTGACGATATAGAGATCGGTAATATAGTTATCGACTCACGCAAAGTTAAACAGCAAGATGTTTTTATCGCTATAAAAGGTGAAATTCATAATGCTAATTTATTTACGACAGAGGTAGTAAAAAAGGGAGCATCATTACTGATTTTATCTGATAAAAAGATTTACGATAGTTTGATTTGTAATAAAGTTTTGGTTGCTGATGGTGCTAGGTTTTTAATCGATACTGCGAAAGTTTTTTTTGATAGATTTAATGGTAAGAAGATTTTAATAACAGGATCATTTGGCAAAACTAGCAGTAAAGAGTTATTGAAATGTATACTATCAACTAAATATAAAGTGTATGCGACTGAGGGTAATTATAATAATGAACTTGGTGTATCATTAACTGGTATAAATTTAGATATGAACGCAGATTTTATTATTATTGAAGCAGGCAGTAACGCTATGGGTGAGATAGGATTGTTATCAAAAATGGTTAAGCCAGATATGGTAGTTATCACAAATATAGGGCACGCTCATATAGGTAGATTTGGAAGTTATGAGAATATTGTTCACGAAAAATTATCAGCAGCAGACGACGTTACAGAGAATGGTTCTGTATTTCTACCAAGAGAGTTTTACAGTAATATACAGTATAGAAAAGGGTTAGATATATACACCTTTGGTGATAAAGAGTCAAATATTTCACTAAGTGAAATTAACTCAAACGATAATGGTGTAACGTTTAAGGTATCAACAGGCGATAAGGAGTATAGGCTAAATCATATCTATCATCATATAGCGTTTAACTGTTTACCGTTAATATTGTTGGCAGAGAAAGTTGGGTTATCGTATCAAGAGATTTACGATGGGATAGAGTTATACTCTCCTATAAACGGTCGAGGTAATATATTTTATGTAGGTGAGTTAGCGATAGTTGATGATACTTATAATGCTGGATTTGAGTCGGTAATATCAACGGTTAATAGTATTGCAAATATTAACGATAGACGCAAATATGTTATTTTAGGCGAGATGGGAGAGATAGACGGATATGAGCAAGAACTTTACAGCAAGATCATATCGTTAGTTACGATTTACAGTGATACTGAGTTCTATTTTTTAGGAGATAGTTTTAATAAGTTTATAGATAATGATATTAAAAAATCTCCTAATATTAAGTTGTATAATTCAAGGGATCAGTTACTAGTAGATTTATTAAAGATAGATAAAAATGAGAAGTGTATATTATTATTTAAAGCATCAAGAAGTAGAAGATTTGATACACTTGTGAGCGAACTTCTAGAGAATAGAGAAAATTAAAAGTCATAATACTTAGAGGTATTTAATTATGTTGCATGCATTACTTGTTCCATTAGCAGAATACGTTTCTTTTTTTAATGTTTTCAAATATCTAACATTTAGAACGATGTATGCAACAATTACAGCTCTTCTTATTACGATGTTAATAGGTACTATTGCAACGGAGATGTTGCGACGTTATAAGTTTTCAAAGCTAAATAAAGATTGCGAACCTGATGCTCATAAGAGTAAAGAGGGCACTCCTACAATGGGAGGGTTGATAATAATATTTAGTGTATGTGTATCAACGGTACTATGGTCGGATTTATCAAATAGATATATTTGGGTAACGTTATTTATATTTTTATTTTACGGTGTGATAGGTTTTATAGATGATTACAAAAAGACGATTGCAAGAAGTCCTGGTGGTTTATCAAGTAAGATACGTCTTTTATTTGAGTGTATATTTGCAGGTGTTGCGATACTCTTTATAGTATCTATTGATAACGGAGATATTTCAACAAAGATTGCACTTCCGTTTATTAAATCGTTTGTTTTTGATATGTCGTGGGGCTACGTTATATTTGGCATTGTAGTAATAGTTGGTACGGCAAACGCTGTTAATTTAACAGATGGACTTGATGGACTTGCAACGATGCCTATTGTAACATCGTTTGTAGCGTACGCTGTTTTTGCATATATCGCTGGTAACTTATTTTTCTCAGAGTACCTTCATATCCCGTACGTTAGGGGATCTGGAGAGTTGACTGTTTTCTGTGGAGCAATGGTAGGTGCTGGTTTAGGATTTTTATGGTTCAACACATTTCCAGCATCGATATTTATGGGAGATGTAGGATCGCTATCGATGGGTGGAGCACTCGGTGTTGTTGCTTGTATTGTTAAGCACGAGGTAGTTTTATTAATTGTTGGTGGTGTTTTTGTATTAGAAACATTATCGGTTATTTTACAAGTTGCCTCATTTAAGTTAACGGGAAAAAGGATATTTAATATGGCACCGTTTCATCATCATTTAGAGTTAAAGGGATGGAGTGAGCCGAAGATTATAGTACGTTTATGGATTGTGTCTTTTATTTTAGTTCTTGTAGCATTAAGTACATTAAAGTTAAGATAATTAACTAAAGGGTAAAGATTATGAAAGTTGCAATATTAGGTTATGGAAAAAGTGGAAAAGCTGCGGAGAAGTTATTAATCAAAAAGGGTATAACTGATATAAGTATTTTTGATGATAATGAAGAGTTAGATTTTTTATCGATATCTGTTTTTGCGAGCCATCATGATTACGATGTAACTGTTGTAAGTCCGGGTATTGATCTTTCAAGATACGGCATAAGATATGATATGATAAAAAATTGTACAAGTGAGTTAGATCTAGCTTACGGCAGTATGGATAAAAGTAAGAAGATAATAACAGTTACGGGTACAAATGGTAAATCAACTACAACATCTCTTGTAACACAGATTTTGAATTTATCAGGTGTTAAAGCAGTTGCGTGTGGCAATATAGGTTTACCGTTTGGAGAGGCTGTGCTTGATGAGAGTATTGATGTATTTGTTGTGGAGCTATCATCATTTCAGATAGATCTATTGAGTAATTTTCATATTGATTCAGGATCAATACTCAATTTATCAGCAGATCATCTTGATAGATACGGATCGGTAGATGAGTATTATTTATCTAAATTTAGTATGTTGAAATTTTTATCACAAGTTGCAAAACTTACAGTATTAGATGATAAGAATATAAAAAGCAAGTTAGTTGATAAGAATATAGATTGTGTTTATGTTGATAAAAAGTTTGAAAAATATCCGATTTTGAAAGGAGATATTTTAGATTTTAATAACTACAAGTTTGATGTAAAATCGTTTAAATTATTTGGAAATCATAATCTTTTAAATCTATCATTTGCACTACTTTTAGCATCATCAGTTGTAGATATAAAAGGCGATATAACAGAGCTTATATCTAAACTTACAGGGCTTGAACATAGGAGTGAAGTTGTAGGAGAGTTTAAGGGTGTTACATATATAAATGATTCTAAAGCTACAAATGTTGACTCGGTAATGGTGGCACTTGAGAGTTTAAAAAAACCATCAACATTGTTGATAGGTGGTAAAGATAAGTTAAGTGATTATAAGCCACTTGCAACTTTAATTAATAGTAATGTGAGTAGAGTATTTTATTTCGGTGAAGCGTCAGATATTATATCGGATCAGTTATCACCACTCTTAAAAGATATAGATGGAAGATCATTTTTAACATTAGCTGATGCAGTTAAGTTTGCTGTTAAAGATGCAGTTGTTGGTGAAAGTATTATTTTATCTCCAGCGTGCAGTAGTTTTGATGAATTTAAAAACTATGCAGTACGTGGAGATAAGTTTAGAGAGTATGTTCTTAAATATACAGAGGAACTAAATGATTAATTTAAGAGATATTAAAATTCAAATTTTGATTACCTCTGCGTTACTAGTTATGATCGGCTTAGCGTTTATATATACGACAGGTTCGGTTCAAAGTGTAAGGCTTGGAAAGAGTGAGTTATATTTTTTTGTTAAGCAGTTTATATCAGTAGGGCTAGGATTTTTTATTCTTATAATGGCGTATAATACTCCTATAAGTCTTTACAGAAAAAATGTTATGTTGATATTTTTTATAACGTTAGTTCTTTTAATCACAGTATATTTTATGCCAGCTATTAACGGAGCAAGAAGATGGATTGTACTTCCTATATACTCATTTCAACCGTCAGAGTTAGCGAAATTTACAGCTGTACTTTATTTAGCACACTACCTTGATAAGAAGACAACGAAGATGATAGATTTTGCGAAAGGTTTTTTACCAGCGACATTACTTGTTGGCTTGCTTGCAGCGTTAATACTGTTTGAGCCTGATCTTGGAACAACAGTGATTATCGTTACGGTATCGTTTTCGATGCTTTTAGCAGGCGGAGCGAGATTGTTACATATCTTTGGAATGGTAGGACTTATTCTTCCGATACTTATGTCTATGATGTTATTTGGATATAGAAAGGGACGTATATTAAGTTTCTTAGATCCATGGGAAGATAGGTTTGGTGTTGGTTATCAGCTTATCCAATCATTAGCAGCTGTAGGTTCAGGTGGTCCAATAGGAAAAGGAGTTGGTAACTCAACGCAGAAGTTATTTTTTCTACCAGAGGCGCATACGGATTTTATTTTTGCGATAATAGCAGAAGAGACAGGTATGATCGGAACATCGATTATAACGGTACTGATACTATTTTTATTTAGAGTTCAGTTAAAAGCAGCGTTTGATCATAAAGATCGTTTTCATAGATTACTGATATTCGGTTTAGCGTTAACATTTTTTATGCAAAGTTTCATACATATATTTGTTGTACTAGGATTACTTCCAACAAAAGGAATTACGTTACCGTTTATTTCATATGGTGGATCTGCGATGGTGTTTACACTTTTTTCAGTAGGGGTAATACTTAGATCTATTGAAGAGGATGAAGGTAAGAAATGATTACTGTGTTTACGGAAGTAATATTATGAAAGTGATTTTTGGAGCAGGTGGCACAGGTGGACATTTATATCCAGCGATCGCAGTTGCAGATAAACTTAAAGCTTCAAATATTGAGGTACTTTTTCTTATATCAAATAACGGTATGGATAGAGCTATTTTAGAGAGTGCAGGGTACACCAATTATATAGAGCAGAAAGTATCAGGATTTATGGGTAAGTCGATCGGTAATAAGGTTAGCTCTTTGTTAAGTTTGATAGTCTCTGTGAGGGATATATTTAAGTATGTATCTAAAGGTGATAAAGTTATTGTGATGGGTGGGTTTGTTTCAGCGCCTGTTGCTGTTGTTGCAAAACTTAAAGGTATCGATCTATATCTTCATGAACAGAATAAAGTTATGGGGTTAGTAAACAGTATATTTGCAAGGATATCGAAGAAGGTTTTTTTATCTTTTCTGCTATTTAATAGAGATATAAAAAGATCGGTTTTAACAGGTAATCCAGTTAGAGATATTTTTTATACTATCCCTAAGAAGAGTAAATATAGTTCAACTATATTAGTGTTTGGTGGATCGCAAGGCAGTAGGATTATAAATAAAACAGTTGTAGCATCGATTGATGATCTTATAAAAACGGATAGAAAAGTTATTCATATAACGGGTAGAAAACTATATGATGAGTGTATAGGTTTATATGGAGACAAGTTAGATATGTATAAAAATAAGTTATCGGTACTACCCTATGCAGATAATATATCCGATTATATATCTGATGCTGATATTATTATATCAAGAGCAGGATCGGGTTCGATATTTGAAATTGTTTCATCAAGAAGAATAGGCTTATTTATACCTTTTAAAATGTCAGCAAAAAACCATCAATATCATAATGCGAAAGATGTTGTTGATAAAGGGTTAGGAGTGATGTTAGAAGAGGATCAGCTAGATTGTGAAAGTCTAAATATGGCTGTAATAAAGATTGAAGAAAATTATCAATCATATATGGATAAGATAGATAACGAGCAAGTTATTCATTCAGCAGATATAATTGTGAGCGAGGTATTGAATTGAAGCGTGTATTTGGGACATTAAAAAAAATCCACTTTATAGGAATAGGTGGCATAGGTATGAGTGGGATTGCAGAAGTTCTGCACGGTATGGGATTTGAAATCTCAGGCTCAGATATGTCAGAAAATAGTAACACGAAACGCTTATCATTAAAGGGAATGAGTATCTCTAAAGGGCACTCAGCATCGAACATAAAAGATGTAGATGTTATCGTTTATACATCGGCAATACCTGAAGATAATATAGAGTATCAGACGGCGAAAGATTCACATATCCCTCTAATAAAAAGGGGGGAGATGTTAGCCGAACTTATGCGATTAAAGTATGCAGTAGCTGTTGGTGGATCGCATGGTAAGACGACGACTACATCTATGATATCGGAGTTGACAAACGATGCAGGTCTTGATCCGACTATATTAATAGGTGGAAGATTAAACTCTATAGATAGTAATGCTTTGTACGGTAAAAGTAATATAATGATCGCAGAAGCAGATGAAAGTGATAGATCATTTTTGATGTTATATCCATCGGTTGTTGTTATCACAAATATTGATAATGAGCATATGGAGAGTTATCAAGATATAGATGATCTAAAAGTATGTTTCACAGATTTTGCAAATAAAGTACCTTTCTATGGAGTGGTTATTTTATGTTTAGATGATCCGAACTTAGCAGATATTATTCCGAACGTTACAAAAAGAATGATAACATACGGACTTAAAACTCAGGCAGATATCCGTGCAGTTGATATTAAAAAAGAGGGTTTTGGCGTATCGTATGATGTTATAAGTGAGGATGTTCGTTTAGG
>CAMRDM010000022.1 GCA_947041225.1 uncultured Deferribacteraceae bacterium
ATGAACAGTTTGCACAATGCTCATCATCAAATACTTTTGTTAAGTATATAAATTTATTATCAATTTTTATAATTTTCGCTTTAACTTCTGTGAAATTACTATCCATGAATTTTTTCCTTGCTTAATTTTTATAAGCTTACTTTATGATTTTAAAGAGATAGGTATATTGATTAATATACCTTTGCGATCAACAGTACATTGCAACTGTTTCTCTGGATCGCTATTTATTAAGAGATATTTTAAAGTAAATATATTATCAATTTTAACTTTATCACAATCAATAATAATATCGTTAACTCTCATTCCGTAGATATCAGATAGAGAGTTTTTCTTTATGTTTGTAATGGTAACAGTTTTTTTCTTTTTATTTTCTTTAAGTGCAACACCAAGTGATGGAGATGAAGGCACTTCCATATTTTCTGTATATATAAATCCATCAGCTATTTGAGGATCAGAACTTTCACTATCTTGTAATACAACGTACGAGTCTTCACCAGAAATCCGTTTGTATCTATAAGGGATTGCAGAGTTTTTTAATGAGTGCATACTTCCTGATATCACAATTACCTTTCTGCTAGGATTTTTTTTTACGTACGCATATAGGTTTTCTGCCATAATTTCATCCCATATATTTTGTATAAGATAAAATTTTGAAAAATCTTTTTTCATGCCTTTTTTAGGTGTATGTAGGTTGAAGATATCTTTTAATTCATCGTAAAAAGCTATGTTATCTATATTCATTGTTTGAGGTAGCAATGCTTTTTCTTCTTTCGTTAATTGATCATATTTGCCAGCAGATATTTTTTTAACAATTGCAGAGTCTATATTTAATGCTACAGCTGGGATTTTGTTTTCTGCTATAAACTTAAATATCGGAGAGTACAATCGATAATCGTATCCCCATCTAGTTATAAATTCTGATTTCTCTAAGAACTCTTTTTCGTTAATTTTACCAGATGTATAGCTATCTAGGATAGGTTGGAACTGTTTCTGTACCATTTCAAATGCGACAGTTATATTTTTATCTTGTGCATATAATTTTTTTATTATCTCAAGTTGATTAAGGTGATGAGCGTAATTTGTATGAGTTTCACCGATAAATATAACATCACTTTTCATAGCGTCAGCGACGATATCGTTAATATCACCTAGCTGTCTAAAAGATATATCGCTTTTTTTAGAGTAAACTAATATACCGTCTTCAGTCTTATCACTCTCTTTATTGATAATTTTTACACCATCAAAAATAAGTTTAAAAGCATCACCGTAATGCTCTATAAGTCTAGAGTTCTTAGTTGATGGATTTTGTGCAAGTAGTATATAGTTATCTTGATTGCTTAATAGGTTTTTATATGTTTTATATGATGAGATTGCTTTATCATCTGATAAATCTGTATCTTGATCAGATATGAGAAACTTAACGATAGGATTATCTTTTGAACATACAAGAATAGAGTTATCATTTATATCTTTCATAGTTATATTTTTTGATGTGAATGTTTTTTTAATTTTCAGTTGATTGATCATATCACTACATTCGTTATTATCAGATATTGCTATAATATTTTTACTATTTAAAAATTTAGAAACAGTTATAGGTATTTCTGGTTTAGTTAAAGATCTAAAAAGCTTATACTCTTTATCTAAATATATTTTAGCGTACGGTGATGGTATTTGAACTTTAAACTTATTTGTTCCTATTACAGATTGTTTTTGACCAGTTAAAACTTTGCCTTCAGAATCCACTGTATATCCGACATCAATAACCGCAGGACCATTCACTCTATCGTACTCAACCTCTATATAGTAGCTACCTTTACTTATATCTATCGTGCTTTTAAAGTTCCTAAATTCAATCATTTCAGTTGATGTAAGCATGAATTCAGATAGTGATTCTATATTTCTATTGTTGTGTGGTTGAAACGATAGAAGTAGTTCTCTCCAGTTAGCTTCTTTGAACATATATTTTTTTATAAAAGTTGATACATCGTAATTAAAATTATTATCACCTATCATATCTGCAAGCATTATAAATAGAAACACACCTTTACCGTAACCGATCGTTTGATCTTTTCGTGATTTATTATATTGAAAACTTATAAGAGCATTAACTTTATCACTTTGATCAACATGAGTCATATAGCTATCTAAAACTTTTTTTCTATAATTTGTGGCTGTGTTGTTTTTAACATTGTAGTAGTAATCCGAGTAATATGTAGTTAACGCTTCAGACCAGTTCTGCTTATCTTTAACTCCGATCGCTACACCAAACCATTGGTGTAGAACTTCATGCATCAAAGAGATATCTATAATAAACGGAAACTTAATAATCATTTCACCGATCGCAGTATATGTAGGTACTGCATATCCAACAGGAGATTTAACCTCAACAACTGAGAACTGATCGTACGGATATTTTGCTTTAAATGTTTTTTCATAGTAGGCAATATATTCGAAAACTGCGTTAATATATTTATCTGCAATATCTTGATCTTTTTTGAATAGATAAGTTGATACAGTAATATTATCTAAGGATTTACTTTTAACAACAAAATCTTTCGATGCTATAACGTGTATATTTTCAGTTCCTATAAGTGGATGAGAAAGATAGAATATATTATTATCTTTCTTATCGTTAGATACGATCCCTACAAAATCTTTAGGAAACCTTGTATCAAATGTATATGTTATATCTGTGCGATCTATAACTTCAGGAGCTATATTAAGTATAGATATGAAACTTTCTGTGATTGTATCATATTTGCTAATTTTCTTTTTATACGATATTTCAAATGGAGTATTTTGAGTTAATTTTATATGAATAGCATCTTCATTAATAACCAGCTCTTTACCGTTTACCACCATATCGTAAAAACCTTTTTTTGCTATTTTCAGGTCGTCAATATTACTATCTGATATTAATGTTAATGTACCACTAAAATATGTTTGATTATCGTTATTTACATTATCTAAATAGAATGTGTAATCTGCACTAATTTTTGCTGATACGATAGCAGGGAGTAAGAGAACGGAAAGTAAAATTGTTACTATTTTCATATATTACCTCAAAATAAAATCTATTCTCAATTTTAACATAATATATATAATATACAATTACATTTTTATAATGAATATAAGTATAGACAAAATAGTGGACTGTTGGTTCTTAAAGGGTGTGAGTTTTTTGATTGGCTTGATAGAGAGAGGTATACTGTTTATATCTGATAATTATGAGTGAAATTTGATAGTTATAGATCATTTAATATACCTCTAACTAATACTGTTAATCAGTAAGAGTTAGGAGTATATGTTTTGAAATTTTTTACATAATATTAAAATTGATTACAATATTATAGAGTTTATAATTACTGTGAATATAGTTCAAGTACTACAGCATAATCATCGTTATAAAATGTAGATGTAGCGAGGTTATCATCAGGACGGATAGATTTCAGCATTTTTTTATAATGATCGAAGTACCCATTAAGTAAGCTTATATATTTATCGTTATTTTTATCTACTTTAAATATATAGATTGATGCAGTTATTCTTTTATTTACTTTACTTTTAATATATAAATCTTTTAATGGGTGGTTAAGAGAGAGTTTAGCAGTATTTTCTTTTTTATTATCAGCTAACTCTCGTGTAAATGTTTTTGGGAGATTAATATTGAATAGATATATCACATCTTTGCTATCCATAATTTCAGGAGCTATATTAATTAAAGATGTTTCGTTGTCAGTTACAGTATCGTTACTTGTGATCTTCTTTTTATACGAAATAACAGTAGGAGTATTTTTAGCTAATTCAATATCTATTATTCTGCTTCTATTTAGAACAGGTTTTCCGTTAATTGCAAAATCATAAAACCCATCTTTTAAGATTGTTAAAGTATTTGTGTCTTTGTCTGTACTTGATGTTAATGTTAATGATCCATCAAAATAACTGTTATTATCATCACTTACATTTGATAGATTTAGTTTATACTCTGCGTTAATATCAGCTAGTAAGATAGTTGGTAGTAGAACGATTGAAAGAAAGATTGTTACTAGTTTCACAGATCACCTCAAAATAGAATTAGTTTTAAGTGTAACATAGTTTGTATAGCGTGTAATCATATTTATAAAAGAGTTAGGAGTGATTAATATAAGTGGGAATAAAGAGATTTTTGTAAAGATATTATACATCGGTTTTTATTGAAAAATTTATTATTTCATATTAAGATAACTATATTTTTAAGTAGGGTATAACTATGAGTAATGTGATAAGGTTTGGAGTTTCAATTGATAGCAAACTGCTAGATGAGTTTGATAATCATATTAAAGAAGAGGGTTACGAAACAAGATCAAAAGCGATCTCTGATTTAATCGAATCTAATCTTCGTGGTAAGTCTACAAAATTAGATGGTATGAGTTCAGGTGCGATCATATATATATACGATCATAGTCATCGTGATATCGTTTCACGCCTTATAGATATTCAACACGATTATCACGATATAATTATATCTATGCAACATGTACATATAGATCATGATAACTGTTTAGAGATCGTAACCGTGAACGGGAAATCAGTTGATATTGATAAACTTTATAATAGATTAAAGACGTTGAAAAATATTAAACGGATTAATATAATTTTAACTTAATGATGATTGTATGGTTAGTAGAAACTATCTTTCAATAATGATAGCTGATACGAATGAGATTATAAGTGATATTAATATTCCACTTCCTAACAAAACCCCTCTCTTATTTCTGTTTACTATATAAGTTATAAGAAGTAGTAATGATATCACAGCTGGGTACGAGATTATTACTATAAATAGTGAGTACTCAAGAACTTGCAATACGATATGGCTTGCTGGAACATTTATAAACTCTGATATGTAATAGATTACTAATGTCGATATTATCCCTACAAGCACGACTCTCATCGCAACGCGTAGATATTTTATAACGACGATTGTAGGATCTACTACAGTATTACTATTAATTTTATTATCTGTCTGCATTTAACTTTCTCCCTAATATTATCTTAATGCTTTTAATAGTATCTGTGATGATGCTACAACTAATAATATTATTAATAGGTACGATAATTTTTTGTCTGTTATTGTAGATAAGAATTTATTTGATAAAAATGTTCCTACCTGTAAACCTAGAAGTATATGTATGATTAATATAATACTGTTAGAGTCGAGATATCCTGCTGATATATATACAATCGATGCAGAGAACGCTGTAAATCCGATTATTAATCCAGATGTTGCAGTAGCAGCTTTAATCGGCACATAAGATATAAGGTTCATAGTTGGTATAAGTAGAATTCCACCACCAACTCCTGCTATCCCTGCAAACAGTCCAGCTAAGGTTGATGTTAATGCAGCTGTGTATACTCTTATAGGGTTATATTTAATCTCAACCTTCGTTGATTTATCGATATATTTTCCTGCAAAGAATGGAAGATTTTTCTCCTCTTCTTCTGTTAATGGAATAAATTGTTTAGTTGCTCTTGATTTTATATATGTTAAAACAGCTACAATAAGTTGTATAATACCTAAAACTAAAAGTATAGTTTTACCGTTTAATCCGACAGATATAATACTTGCAACAAGTGAACCAATCACTGCAGTTATTGATAGCAGTAATCCTACTCTTATATTTGCCATACCAGATTTAAGATGTTTAAGCGATATATTCATACTGTTTGCAACAATAACGATTAATGAGATCGCAACAGCTTGATGTGCAGGCATATCAAGGAGCAATATAAGCACTGGAACGATAAGTATTCCACCACCTATACCTAAAAGATAGCCTAATATTCCAACACCTATTCCTACAAAAAACTGGATTAAGTACGGTATATTTTCTGTCAATACAGTATGTATATCATTCAACGATTGAGGTTCTATATTCATACTAATAAGTATATATTAACTGTAATAATAATAGCAAGTTAAATATAAGTCTTGCTATTTTCTAACATGATTTTATAATGTTGTTCATGAAAATTGTATTTATGGGAACACCCGAAATAGCTGTAGGCACACTTGAGAGTTTATATAATCTAAATTACGATATCCCTTTAGTTATAACTAGAGAGGATAAACCTAAAGGTAGAGGTAAAGAACTATCTATAACTCCTGTTAAAGAGTTCGCATTAAGTAAAGGTTTGAATATTTATCAACCGAATAAACTTAGAGGAAACGATGAGGCTATATCTATCCTTAAAGATATTGCACCTGATTTTTTTGTAGTCGTTGCATACGGTAGAATTCTGCCTAAGGAGATTTTAGATATACCTAAGATCGCTCCAGTTAATCTACATTTCTCTCTACTACCTAAATATAGAGGAGCAGCACCTGTCAACTGGGCTATCTTTAATGGTGAGATTGAAACTGGTGTATCAACTATGCTTATGGATGAGGGGATGGATACTGGTGATATTTTGCTACAAGAGAAAATATTCGTCGGTGATAAAACTTCGCACGATATATCTGATGAACTTGCAAAAATCGGTGCAGAACTAACTGTTAAAACTTTAAATGATTTTAATAATCTAGTCTCTATAAAACAAGATGATACTCATTCAACTTTAGCACCTATAATAAAGAAAGAAGATGGTATTATTAATTGGAACAGAAACGCTGTAGATATTGAAAGACAGATTAGAGCGTTTTACGGTTGGCCATCAGCGTACTCATCTCTTAACAGTAAGATGGTTAAGATCAGCAAAGCAGTTGTAGTTACAGATATCTTATCAAACGGTAGAGTGGGTGAGATAATAAGTATAGATAAAAATAGTTTCACAGTTGGAACTAATGATTACGGATTAAAGATATTAAATCTTCAACCTGAGGGTAAGAAATCAATGGATACATTAAGTTTCTTATCGGGTAATAAATTAAAGTTAGGTGATAGATTTGTACAGTAGTAACACTCCGATTTATAGTAAGTTAGTAGTAATACCTATGTTAGTTCTTTCTGGCTGGGTAATATATTCATCATTCTTAGCGATACTTTTTGTTTGTATAACAGCTGTATCATATATAGTTCCTGCAAGTATGAAATACGGTATATATATGATAAATACGTTTCTGATTGTAGGCATTCTTTTCACAATCCTTATGACGTTATCGTTATCTTTTAAGAGAGAGTTACTTCCTTTTATAAACACTCGTTTTATGTGGCTTAAGCTTTTTGCACCGATCGCAAGAGGTTTATCTAAACTATTTAAACTTGATTACGAAAAGATGGTGTGGTCGATAATAACTATTAGTAATGATTTTGTTGCAAATAGTTTGAAGAATAAAACTGTTAAAAATATCTCAATTCTTCTACCTCACTGTCTACAGCTTGAAAGTTGTGGAAGAAAGATCACAACCGATATACGTAACTGTGCAAGATGTGGAAAATGTGTTGTGGATAATTTAATTAATATATCTGATGAGTATAAGATAGATATATTTGTGGCAACAGGTGGAACAGTTGCACGTCAACAGCTTGCAAAAAGTAGACCTGAGTTAGTTTTAGCTGTTGCTTGCGAGAGGGATCTTCTATCTGGAATAAGAGATGTTCTACCGATGAAAGCGATCGGTGTAATCAATAGTAGACCGAACGGACCTTGTGTTAATACAACTGTTGATACTGTTGATATTGAGAATGTAATTAAAAGAATAAGATTATAAAAAGTTCATATTTTTAATCTATACTTATTATGATAGTTGAAACCGTTTTGAGTAATATCTTTCAATATCGCAACATCAATCCAATAAATTTCTATTACTTAAATTACTGCTAGATAATAGTTAATATTATATATTTGTTTTTTATAAAGTAAGTACTATATTTATCTAGAAGTCAGTTGATAATCATAAAGGGTTTCGTGTATGGTTGTTAGGTGAAGGGACAGTTATAAAGTTAGAACTTTTATATGGTATAGGTATCTATATAATGAATGTGTAAACGGTATTCTATTTTGTGTAAGTACAGTTAATTATCGGTTTGTTATATTGTATTAAATATGGTATATTCATATCGTTAAGATAATAGAGATATAATAGTTATATGTATAGAATTATGAATGAATAAATTTTAAGAGGAGTATATATTTTATGACAACGAATGGTATTAAAACATTTATTTTATTAGGCTTACTAACGGCTTTTTTTGTATTTATCGGTGGTGCATTAGGTGGTCAAAACGGTATGGTTATAGCGTTAGTAATTGCAGTTGGTATGAATTTTTTCTCATATTGGTATAGCGATAAAATTATTCTTAAAATGTATAAAGCAGAAGAAGTTAATGAAACAACACAACCGAAACTTTATGCTACTGTAAGAAAGTTGGCAGCGAGTGCAGAGTTACCTATGCCTAAAGTTTATATTATACAATCGGGTGCGCCTAACGCGTTTGCAACAGGAAGAAATCCACAGAACGCAGCTGTTGCTGTTACTAGCACACTCTTAACCTTGTTGAATGAAGAAGAGTTAGAAGGTGTTCTAGCACATGAACTTGCTCATGTTTACGGAAAAGATATTCTAATCGCAACGATAGCTGCATCACTTGCAGGAGCTATTATGCTTATAACTAATATCGCTCAATGGGGGATGATTTTAGGTGGTAGAAATAGAGATGAGGAGAATTCATCTCCAGTATCATCTATCGTAGCTATTGCAATGATTATTCTTGCACCGATGGCTGCGATGATTGTACAGATGACAATATCAAGATCAAGAGAGTATATAGCCGATGAAAGAGGTGGAAAGATCTCTGGTAATCCTAAAGCGTTAGCATCAGCGTTACAAAAAATATCTTATGGTATATCTCAAAATCAGATGAGTGAAGCTAAACCTGCTATGTCGCATATGTTTATTATGAACCCATTCTTTGGTACAAAAGGTATGATGAGTTTATTCTCTACACACCCACCAGTTGAAGAGAGAATTAAAAGATTGAACGAACAAGCAAATGAAAGAAGATCACAAAAATTTGAATAAAATTATTTGTATTTAAAAATTATAAAAAAAAGAGAGAGGTTATAATCATCACGATTGTAGTCTCTTTTTTATACTCTCAAATATAGTAAACAATTTTATTCTATACGATTGATCTTATAAGTACGATAATCTCATGGCAATATTCTTTTAATGTTTTTTATATTAACTTTTAGTTTATGGTTAACATTGCTTATATATTTATTGATACTAATATGAATAAAAAAGAAAAACCATATCAACCGTTTTCCAAACACCAGGAGTTGTAAACATAAAACTTAATGTACCTAGAAATATAAATGTTGCAGCTGTACCTGCAAAAGCACCTATTTTAGGAAATTTAAGTGATGCTATAAGTCCGATTGCAACAACAATTTCAATTGATCCGATAAGACGTGATGCTGCCTGAACAGATAGAATATGGTAAAGCCAACTCATGAAAGGAGAGTTTTCTATCATAGGTTTTATTATCTATAAAATATTGTTTATGTTTTTACACATCAACTAAATTTCATAGATATAGTGATCTAAGTGTGAGCTTAATAGTTCAGTTTGATTATTTCTAATTAGTACAGTTTCTTCAAGTCTTATACCGAACTGTCCAGGAAGATATATTCCTGGCTCTATCGTAAAAACCATATTATTATCAAGTACAGTGTTTTTTAATTTATTAAAGTAAGGTAGTTCATGTACATCTAAACCTATTCCGTGTCCAAGTGAATGATTAAAGAATTTACCGTACCCTGTAGAGTCGATATAGTCTCTTGCTATCTTATCTATGTCAGAACTATTCTTACCAACTCCAACAGCATCGATCGCTTTTAATAGAGCTGTCCGAACGATATCAATAATATCCAAAACATCGCTATTATTGCCGTTATATACTACACGAGTATAATCAGAGTTATATGTTGATCTGCTCCCGAAATCTATTATTACAGGTTCAGTAGCATCGATAACTTTGTCGGAAGCTCTACCGTGAGGAAGTGCTCCTCTATGTCCTGATGCAACGATAGTGTCGAAACTTTCACCGATCGCCCCTTCTGAAATAATATTATATGCAAGTTCAGCAGCCCATATTCGCTCACTTTCACCGAACCTAAAATTGTCTATAGATTTTTTGAAAGCTCTAGCAGAGATATCGTACTGTTCTTTGATTGATTTTATTTCATCATTTTCTTTAATCAATCTTGATTGACTAATTATATCATCTTTATCTATATTCACAGATAAGTTTAACGAACGTAACCCTTCGTAAATTGAAAGTGATGATGTTGGAGGTATTAATATACTTTTATACTTTTCTAATGATTTTAAAGCATCAGTGTAGCTGTTTACGATCTCTATTTGTATATTGGTATTATTTATTTCATCTCTTGATTGAATTTCATATCGTGCATCAGTTATAAATATTATCCCATTTTTTTCAACTATCAGATAAGCTGATGAACCTGTGAATGGTAGAATGTATGATATCTCAACTATATTACTTATAAAGTACGCACTGTTAGATGTTTTTTCAAGTTGTTTTTGTAAGGCTTCTATCGCTTTACTACGCATATTACTTTACTTCCTTCTTTGGCAGATGCACTAAGTAATCGATTGCAAGATAGTAAGAATACTCTTTAAATCCTGAGATAATTCCTATTGCAATATCAGATATATACGATGTGTGTCTAAACTCTTCACGAGCAAATATATTAGATAAATGTACTTCGATAAACTCTGATTTAACAGATAGTAACGCATCTCTAATAGATATGCTTGTGTGTGTGAGTCCACCTAGGTTAAGTATTAGATGATCGTATTTAGTTGATTTATGTATGGTGTCAATAATTTCACCTTCATAATTTGACTGATAAAAATCAGTGAATATATTGTGAGTCAACGCATAGGCGGTTACTTCTTTCTGTATATCGGCATATTTTTTAACACCATATTTTTTAGGTTCTCTTATTCCAAGCATATTAAGATTTGGTCCGTTTATAATTAAGACATCCATAGATTTTATACCTCTTTAATTATGAAGATAATATAATGAATCCCTCTTTCTATATGAACAGATTAAGAGAGACTTAATTTTTACTATTTCACTACTCCCTTGTAGGAGTTTATTTGTATTAGAGTATAATCTTTATTTTTTACGGTAGCAAGTAATAATTATGCTACTATTGAGATTGATAGGAAGAGGATTTTATGAGTGAATTTATTTATTCTTTTGAATTTCTTCTAATCTCTTTTCAAGCTTACTTATCAACTTTTGATTTCTAATTTTTTTATCATCTAATGGAGACGTTTCAAGAGTGATAGGTGTATCCATTATATCAATTTTATCATCTAGATCGATTATAGGATTGGTTGTTTTATCTGTACTAAGTGATACACCTATATCGTATTGCTGATTTATAGTATTGTTTCTAATATCGATCGTATCATTTTTAACATCGGTATCTTCTATAGAGATATCTGTATCAATTAAGTTATTTTGAGAGTTAGTTTCATCATCTTGAATGCTAGTTTCATTATCTTGAGTATCCACGATATCGTACTGTTCATTAATAGGATAATCTTTAATATCCATGATTTCATCATCAAAGTTGATTGTTTCATCTGTGATAGCTGAGCCTGATTTTTCTGGAGTGATAATCGTGTCAATGTTAAAGAGATTTTCATTCTCTGATTTTTCAATATCAAACTGAAACTTTTGAATATTGTTTAGGGCATTATATTCCTCATCTAGTTCATCGTCGCTACTTATATCATCGTTGCTACTTATATCATCGTTGCTACTTATATCATCGTCGCTAATTTTATCGTCGTCGCTATTGATATCTTCGTCGTCTTGCACAGTGTCTGCTAAAATATTATCAGGAGTAAAAACATCTCCAACTTTATCAGTTGATGCATCGATCTTATCTTTATCTGCTCCGAAGGTATCTATATCTGTATTCACCGATGATAATATCTCTGAAAAGATATCATCTTGATGAAAGGGTGATTTGTCTCCTAAATCGATAGAGATAGGTTTGTGAAAATTCTCATCATCTGGTGATAGAAATTCATTATCATTAATATTATTGTCGTCTGTATTAGAATGAAAATCTGTGTAATCTTCAGGTTGTTTATCATTTTGTATATCGTATAGATTGACCAATATATTCCCAGTACGGTTATCTAAAAAGAGATCATCATCAAGTTGAAGAGGTTCTCGACTTCTTGTAATTTCTTCAAGATCATCTGCAAGTCCTAATATATCTGAGTTGTCTTTCATGCTAGTTGTATCATCAACAGCTTCAAGCAGAGTAGCTAACTCACTCTCAGGAGAGTTTCTTTTATTTTGATTATCTCTATCGGTATTGTTTGTATCATCGTTTGATTTATCATCATCAAATGAGTTTGTATCTACAACTAATAACAACGCATTGAATTCATCTTCAGTTATCAGCGTATCATCAACGGGTTTTCCTTCAAGAGCATCTGTATCTGTAATATTAAAATCAGTAATTTCGGAGGTAATATCATCGGTGTTGGTATCGTTTGTATCGGTGCTACTAAGATCGTTCTCATTTATATTAGTTTCGAGTAGTTTATCTAATTCTTCAGAGACAGCAGTATCAACAAGTTTTTCTTCGTATTCGTTGATCTGTTCCATATCCATTGTGTCAGTTGCATTTTTAGGTATAGTTATGTTGACAGTATGGTTTTCTTTTGCCTCTTGTTCGGACTCAATATGTAGAGATGTACTTGACAAGTCCTCAGTAATAGGTGGTGTCTTTGATACAGTTTTTTTATTGATCTCATCTAATTGAGTCAAAGAGGTATCGATAAATTTATCGATATAATCTTCATCAAACTTAGCATCGCTACCTGCAATATCTTTCGCTAGATCTTCAATCATTAATTCTGCATTTTTTATGCTTTGAGATATATCAGAAAAGCTTGTTGTACCTTCAACATTATGGCTCTCTTTTTTTGGATTTTTGTTTTTAGTCGCAAGAATTTGATCAAGATTTATACTTTCACCAAGATCGTTTAAGCTTTCTAAAAGTTCTTCATCTTCAGGAGCTAAGAAGTATGCAGCCTTATAATATTTTATTGCACCATCATTATTATTCAACTGTCTCATCGTGAACGCTAACAGTTTGAGTGCTTTATAATTGTCTTCATCTTCAGAGATAACTTCAAAAAGTATCTCCTTTGCCATATCTAATTCACCTAGATGTATATTTCCTTCGGCTAATAAAGTTTTGGTTGGACAATGGTTTGGAAATAATTCTAAAGCTGTATTGCATACAGCAACTGCTTCTTCATATTTCTCTAACTTTATATATGATAACGCTATCGGCAAATGATATTTAGAAGTTTTTTTCTCTTCTAATTTATCTATGAAATAGCTAAGGTTTGACATATACCTTGCGTATACACGTTCGTCCAAATAATCACCTATTGATTTTATTTATTCTTAAAGTTATATTTATCATTCTTTACCATTAAGTTTGATGCGATAAGCATCGCAATTATATTTACTACAAATATTAAAACAGTAACTAATAAGGTTGTTACTAAATAAATAAATAAAAACCTACTGATATTAAAAACTTGTAAACTATACATGAACTCAAAAATATACTCTGTTTATAATGAAGCTATATTATCTGTTGCGAACTAAAATATCAATCATTAAAAATATTTAGTAGTAACTCTGCATCTATTTCCTCAACTATTTTGCCGATCATATTTTCATCAGTTAAAATAAGTGTTATACCGCTTGATGTAGATTTTTTATCTTTTAGTAGTGCAGATAAAAATATATCGGTATTATTTATTTTATACTCTGTTTGATAATTAAATCTTTCTAACATAGAGAAGATTTTTGTGAAAGCAACATCAGATATATATCCTTTCTCTACACCATATTTCATCTCATATATCATTCCAAGTGCGACGGCGTATCCGTGAGTAATTTTATTGTCAGAGTCAATCTCTATAGCGTGTGCTAAGGTATGTCCAAAATTTAACAACATTCTTTTATTGGTTTCATAAGTATCTTCTTTGACAATATTGGATTTCAAGATACATGATTGTTCAACAATTTTTAGTAGCAACTCTTTATCTCTATCTATTATTTTCTGAGAGTTTTCATATATCATATCAAAGAACTTAGCATCTGATATCGCTGCAACTTTGATAGTTTCTGCAAATCCATTTAGAAATTCATCATCGTTTAAAGTATCAAGAAAATCCATATCTATTATAACTTCTTTAGGTTGATAGAAAGATCCTATAATGTTTTTTGCATCATCAAAGTTTATACCTGTTTTTCCACCTATCGATGAGTCAACCATAGAGAGGTATGTTGTTGGCACTTGAATAAAAGATATTCCTCTCATAAATATAGATGCAGCAAAACCTGTGATATCACCTGTTATTCCACCACCTAGTGCGATTAATATGCTTCCTCTTAAAGCGTTATTTTTAGATAGAAATCCTTCTATTTTAATTAATTCATTAAAAGATTTATTTTTCTCACTAGCTGTAAAAATATAAACTCTCTCTTTATCGTAAGGAAGTAATTTACTATAAATTTTAGATATATTTTCATCTACAATATATAACGGTTTTAGATCATTTACTTCATAGTGTTTTAATTTCTCTTCAATGATAGAGTGTGAAATAGTGATGTCGTAACTCAAATCTCTGCTAACTATATCTTGTTTAATTAACTGTATCATTTACTTCTCCCAAGATTGTATCTATTACATTTTCAATTGTCATATTATCAGTATTTATCATGATGTCAGAGCTGATATAATAGAAAGCTCTTTTTTGTAGTAAGTTACCTATTTTGTCTTCAAGATTTCTCCCTTCTAAAAGAGGTCTATTTGTACTATCCTTACTTATTCTTTCAACGATTGTGGCGATAGATGCTGTAAGTGATATTGTTGTACCCATAGATTTCAAAATATCAAAATTATCTTTATAGGTAACTGCGCCACCACCTGTTGATATTACATGGTTTTCAATATCGGTTAAGCTGTGTATGATCTCTCTTTCATACTCTCTAAACTTCTCTTCACCATACTTTTTAAATATTTGATCTATGCTACTTTCATATTTGTTTTCTAATAGGTGATCTGTATCTATAAACACTTTGCCTAGCTTGTTTGCAAGTAACTTACCGATAGTTGATTTTCCTGTTGCCATAAAACCTATGAAGATTATATTGCTATTATTTCTATTCATCATACTCTCTTTATATTCTTAATCACTACTTTGTTCAGTAGTCGGTTCAGTAGTCGGTTCAGTAGTAGGAACTTGTGTAGCAAGTGCGTTTAGTCTTCTTTCTTTTTCGACAGCTGTTTTTTTCAAAGCTTCAAGATAAGAGTTTCCTCTATCTGATGATTCCACTTTTCCTGAATATGTGTTTACTCTTTCTAATACTATTGACTGAGGCTTATCTAGTACAAAAGATCGTAATGTAGGGTATAATTTTTTTTGTAATTTTGCAAGCATCGGAGCAACTATTTTTCCGCCTGCGTGATCGTCTCCCATGCTTCTCATATCATCGTAACCTATCCATGCAACTGCAACATATGGACCAAATAAGATTACAGTCCAAGCATCTTTATAATTATTAGTCGTACCCGTTTTAGAGGCTGTACCAGGAATTAATCTTGCACCTCTAGCTGTTCCAGCGTTTGTTACTGATTGCATAATATATATTGTTTGATACGCAGATGCTGCATCGACTACTCTGTGTGGTTTCTCTTTCATATCAAACACTTTTCCACCGTAGGTTATAGATTGAATAAATTGTGGTTTCTGCTTTATACCTAAATTAGCAATTGTTGAAAAAATTTCCGCAGCATTAATAGGTGTCATAGGTATTGCACCTAAAGCCATTGCGTGATACGCAGGCACTCTACCATCCATTCCTAAAGTTTCTGCCATCTTACTAATTTTGGTAAGTCCAACATTTTCTGCTAATTTAACAGTAGCGTTATTCAATGAGTGTACAAGTCCCGATCTAACTAATATTCCTCCATGAAAAATTGATAGATAATTTCTAGGTTTATACACCGATCTGCCTGCCTTAAATGTATACGGTCTATCAACTATTCTATCAGTTGGAGATATACCGTTTGCAAATGCTGTTAAGTAGACAACAGGTTTAAATATAGAACCGGGTTGTCTTCTAAGTGAGAACGCTCTGTTCGTTAATGATCTTGAGTATCTACTTCCAACAGCAGCTTCAATCGTACCCGTATCTTTATTTGCGATAACTAAAACAGCTTGTTTATTGATATCGTTTTTTGGCATATAGTCGCTAAAAATCTGTTCAACAAGTGCAGTCATAGATTTATTATAAGATGTGTGTATCTTTAAACTTTTCTCTTCCACATCTATTTTTGGATTTTTTGCAATCTCTTTAAGTATATAATTTGTAAACCCCGGATCGTAATTTATTACTTCATCTTCATAGTTTAAAACGACTGCCTTACTTAACTCTTTTTGATATCGCTCACTTGATATAAGTCCTGATTCATATACTGTTCGTAAGCTTTTTCTCGCATTTTTTTCTAATAGTTGATGTGAGTTGCTATCAGCTACTTTAATAATTCTCATAGATATAAGGTACGATAGTTCTAGTAATGATAGATCGGTAACCTCTTTAGAAAAATAGAAATCACTCGCAGCTGCGATACCGTATATTCTTTCTCCATACTCAAAATTATCGAGATATATTTTAGTCAATTGATCGTTAGTGTACTTATTCTTTATCTTATCTAATGTATACCAATGAAGAACATCTCCATATAACCCATCGATCTCACTATCTTTTAAAATATCTAATGCGATTATATTTAACACTTGTCCTTTGAGAGAGTATAGATCAATATCAAATTGATCCATCATAAGATATTTCCATAGACTTACGTTGTACGTATCGGTAAACTTTTTACCTTCTGATAGCGTGTACTCTATCAGATAAGATAACAAACTGATATCGTAATCTAACGGTATATTTTTTTTGTGTTGATAAAATCTTTTATAGATAAGGTTGTTACGGTTATCAAATATCTCTAAAACAATATCTTCTTTAAAATCTTCTTTGATAGTTACATTAGGAACGGATAGTCGTAGATAATTTAACTCACTTCTAAAATAAAAGTATGAACCTGTAGATACAATAATAAGTAGTAAAAGTATCGTTAAGAAACCAGTTAATTTTCCCATAGTTAGATATTGTCCGTAATAAATTTCTTTAGTTTATAAAGTGCAGTCATGCGGTGGCTAATACTGTTTTTTTCATCTGATGAATACTCAGCAAGTGTACGTCCATCAACAAGCATAAATATAGGATCATATCCGAAACCGTGTTCGCCTATTATATCGTATGATATGATACCGTTTAATCTTCCTTCAAAGTTCGCTATAGCAACACCATTTTTTGCTAATGAGATATTGCATATAAAGTAAGCTTTACGATTAACTACATCTTTCATATCGTCCAAAAGTTGAATTATATTATCCTTATCAGTTGCATTTTTATGAGCGTATCGTGCAGAGAAAATTCCAGGCTTACCATTTAAGGCTTCGCATACTATTCCTGAGTCATCTGCTATAACATAATCATCTTGAACAAGTGTCGATAAGTATTTAGATTTAAGTTCAGAATTCTCTTGAAATGTTGTACCTGTTTCCTCAATATCTGGAAGTTTGTCAAATGTTAAGATCTCTGTATCGCTTAATATAGATGATATTTCCATAATCTTATGTTTGTTTTTTGTTGATAAATATAATCTCAATTTACACCTTTTTATTATGTATCAATCTAAAACTATTTTCTTACAAGTTTTGTTACAATCTCTATATGAAATGTATCTGGATATAGATCAAAACAGTGCATTTTTTCCATTTTGTAAGTTTCTTCTAATCTAGTTAAATCTCTTGCAAGAGTTGTTGGATCGCAAGAAACATATATTATTTCTAACGGTTTAAGTCTTAAAATTTCTGCAAGGGCTCTTTTTTCTAACCCCTCTCTTGGAGGATCAAGAAATATAGCATCAACTTTTTCAATGCTTTGTAGATATGTGTAGGCATCGATATTTTTTATATTAAACCCAGATCTATCGCCTAACTCTGATGAGTTTTCATCTGACTCTACACCTGCTTTATAATCTCCAGACTTAACAAGTCCTGATGTGAAAAATCCTGTGCCTGCATATAGCTCAACTACTGATAGAGAGTTGCTTACTAATTCTACAGCATATTTTTGCAGATCATTTAATAGAAAATGATTACTTTGAAAAAAAGTATCTGCACCTAAATTTACAGCACCGTAATAAGTGTTATATGCAGTATTTTTTAAACCAGCTTTTCTATGATTAACAGATATACCATCAAAAATACCTTCATAATTTACTTTCTTATAATTCACATCGCTTATAAATGATGCAAGAGATATACCTGAGTCTGATTCAATAGCGTATAACTCTCCGATAATAGATGGGTTTTTTTTAGCGAATAATTTTATTTTATCAAACAGCGATGTTTTCAATATAGGACATTCATCTACTTCGATAAAATCGTTACTTTTAAATTTATATAAACCGATCTTGCCACCTTGGATTTTCGCATAAGTTCGTAATCTATATCCTTCTTGTGGTGATTGTGTGATTTCAAAATCTACAGCTGATTTATAATTTCTAAACGCATTTTTGATAAACTTCTTTTTTATCTCAAGCTGTGCATCATATTTAATATGTGCAAATGTACATCCACCACATATCCCATATTTGGTACAGTTCGTATTGTTTGATCGAAGCTCTGATGGTGTAACTATCTCTACTAATGATGCGTACTGAAGTGATTTTTTTGTTTCAGTTATCTGACAACTTACTATATCTCCTTCGACTGTGTGTGGAATAAAAATAACTTTACCAGTATCGTCTTTAGCAACCCCATACCCACCGTAAGCGGTATCTATAACTTTAATATCTTTTATTATCTGCATTTGTATCTCCATATAATCCTACTATAGCATATTATTTGATCTTTAGGCATTATTTTTTATTCTAAATATATTGAAATAATTTATTATACGTTGTAACATACAGTTAGAATTTAATTATTTGGTGTACAATTATGGCTTTAGGAATTTTTGATTCAGGAATAGGTGGACTAACGGTTTTTAAATCGATCGCTACTAGGTTTCCAAAACTTGATATGATATATTTTGGAGATACAGCGAGAGTACCATACGGTAATAAATCTCCTGAAACGATCGTTAGATATACACTTGAATGTACTAAGCATTTAGTAGATAATTATAAGATAGATGCGTTAGTTTTAGCATGTAACACAGCTTCATCACACGCTTTAAAAACGTTGCATGATGAGTTTCATATACCTGTTTTAGGGGTTATTGATGCAGGTGTTAAAAATGCTGTTGATGTATCATCAAATAGAAAAGTTGCTGTGATTGCAACTCATGCGACTATTAAATCTAAATCATATAATAAGGTTTTCCAGTTGATGAATGCAGATATAGATATTGTATCTCTGCCTTGTCCATTATTTGTACCACTTGTTGAAGAAGCTCTTATTGATGGAGATATGGTTGAAACGATTGTTAGAGAGACATTGAAACCGATTAAAAATATCGGTATAGATACGATTATTCTAGGTTGCACTCATTACCCTGTTTTAAAATCTGTTATCGCAAAAGTTATCCCTAATGTTAATATTGTTGATAGCACGACTTATATAGTTACAGATGTACTAGATTTAAATATTAATCTTGAAGAGAGTGGAGTTAGAAAGATATTGATTACAGATGAGTCTCATGCTTTTAACTCTCTTAAAAACATTCTTGTTGGCGATATAGATGTTGAAGTGATTAAGTTATAAGTTGTGTCTTATTAGCTAGTTAGTTAATTTTTACTAATTTAATAGAGGAGGTAAGGATTAGCGAACATGCCGAGTAACGCTACTAAATATACTTTAACCAACTATTGAACATGCCGAGTAACGCTACTAAATACACTAACCAACTATTGAACATGCCGAGTAACGCTACTAAATATACTTTAACCAACTAGCGAACATGCCGAGTAACGCTACTAAATACATTAACCAACTAACTAAAACCGAAAACCTACAATCTACCACCAGCAGTTTTTAGCACTGTAAGGATAGGTTGGTTGTTATCTCTATACGCCATCGTGTAAGCAGACATATTTTGAAAGTTCTTCTTGTTCGGATCAGCACCTGATAAAAGTATTCTCTTTACCATATCAGTGTTTTTGAACCTAACAGCAAGCATTAATGCCGTATCACCATCGTTATTCGCTAGATCAGGGTTAGTTGAATATTTTAACACGCTATTAACTATATCTACTCTTCCTGTTGCAACAGCTACCATAAGTGGAGTATTTCCTCTATCATTTTGATAATCAGCAACTGCTCCTAGTTCAAATAGTTTATTAATCATAACATCATACTTATTGGCTATAGCTATAAATATCGGGGTGTTACCAGTTGTGTTTTCGGCAGAGTTAATATCAGCACCGTTGTTAATAGTAATCTCTGTATTTAAGATATCGTTGTTTCCTACATATTTAAAAAGCATTGTGTTTATCTCATCTGATACGCGTAATGCTGCTAACAATCTATTTGCAATTCTTGCACTGTTATCATTTCTTGCTAAAATAAATACTGAGTGTCCTTCTCTATTAGTAATGTTAAGATCGGGGTTATAATTCAATAAAAAATTTACAAGATCGAAATTACCTTTTTTAGTAGCTATCATAAGAGGTGTATTTCCATCATTATTTTTAATATCAATATTTGCACCAGACTCAAGCAGTAACTCCATTATGTCTAGGTTGTTTGTATTCATAGCGACGTGAAGTGGAGTGTATCCGTTATTGTTAGATACGTTCGGATCAGCACCTAGATCAAGTAGTAACTTTACCGATTCTTTATTACCTTGCTCAACTGCCTTTATTAATGGAGTGTTAGAGTTTATATCTATAGTGTTTAACTTTGCACCGTTACTTATTAAAGTTTTAATCGTCTCTGTGTTACCGATTGATGCAGCGATGAGTAGTGGAGTTTCTCTAGTTGCATTCGTATCATTAACGTTCGCACCGTTCTTATTGAGCAGATCAACAACTTTAGCATTAGGTGAAACAGAGGCGTAGATAATCGGTGAGTTACCACTATTGTCTCTGCTATTAATCGTAGCACCTGCTTTTATTAAAGCTTCAACTACATCATACAGTCCAAGATCGGATGCGACATGTAAAGCTGATTGCCCAGATCTGTTTCGGTGATTAACGTCGATACCATTTTTGATTAATATATTTGCTGAGCCACTTTGTCCAGAATAGACAGCTCTAATTAATGCGTTATCGCCTGTCAACTCATCAAGTTCGTTGATGTTGCTTCTTGATAATGAGAGTATACTTAATAATCTATCGTGCTGTCCAGTAGAGGCTGCTGTAATAATATCTTTACCTAAAACAACATCTTTTCTGATATCATCTTTATTTACAAGTATGTTAAGGTATGGGGTGCTTATTACAGAGTTTACCATCGGATCTAATTTAGGTCTTTCTACAATACTAATATTTGGAAGAAATTTTAACTCTGATCGAGAGTACATTTTTGCAGCATCCATAGCGATAACATTTGCAAATAGTTCAGGTCTCTCTTTACTGCTTAAACTTTTTATCGCTAAAGCATCTTCAAATGAGAACATAGACTCAAACATTTTGAGATCGCTATTAGGCATTTCGTATATGTTACCAGTAGTGAAATCAATTATTAAACCCATAGGTGATGTTCCGTTAGAGAGGGTTATTCCAGAGTTAGTTCTCCAACCATTGATAGTGTTAAAAAGTTTTAACGCAACATTTTTACCACCCTCTTTAGAAAAAATCAAATCTATAGATTTTCTATCTGAAGGGATAATGAAAAATGCTGGAAAATCTACTGGAAGATCATCAATTGCATATTGAAAATCTTTAGGATCTTTAGGTGTAAGTGTTGCTGGATCTTTAAAAATATCGTCATTTTTATCCGCATAGATATTAAATGGTGATATTAAAATTATTAAGATCAATAGAAACGACAAAAAGAATACTCTCATTTATATCATCCTTAAATGTTGAAGATAATTAGTTAATTATATATTATAGAGAAGATTTTAGCTATAAAAATATTTATTTTATATAGTGACATATAGGATCGTGACTACAATCTGTTTGATCACGAGGTTCAGGATGGATCAATATATCTGTATTAGATATAGATTGTTTAATATGTAACTCAATTTCGTCAACTATATTATGAACGTCCTCTAATGAAAGTTTACCACACAGAACTATATGCATATTAATAAACTTTTTCGCACCAGCTGAACGTGTTCGTATATTACTAAAATGTATACCTTTATCTTCATATATCTTTAATATATTTGTAAGTATCGCATAGTCGTCATCACTAATATTTTTATCAACTAAATCGTTCGCAGCTTTAATAGATAAATGTATAGCTGAACCGATTACATATATAGCTGTGATTACAGCGAGGATACTATCAATTATATATAAATCTGTAAATTTTATAACTATTAATGCAGCTAAAACAGCAAAGTTTGATAAGATGTCAGTCGTATAATGTATTGAGTCTGCTTCTAACGCTAATGAATTATACTCTTTTGCTTTTCTCTTTAAATATCTAACTAGTAATATCGTTGTTATAAGCGATACAACCATAACGGCTATGGCTGGAAATGATATATCTATAAAATAATCTTTACTTTTCGATTTACTATAAACAGATATAAGTATTGCTATACCTGAAAATATAATGATAATTGATTGAATAAATGCTGCTAAGATCTCAAATTTATGATGTCCAAAAGAGTGGTTATAATCTGCTGGATCATCTGCTTTTTTAATAGCAAAATAATTTATAGTAGATGAAAATAGATCAAGTATAGAGTCAATAGCTGATGAAAGTATCGCTAATGAACCGCTTAAAATACCAACAACAGTTTTTATTGTAGCTAAAAATATAGCAACAAATATAGCAACAAATGTTGTAAATCTTTTACTGTTTAGTTTATTGTTATTATTAGAGTTGTTATCGTTTAGTAGGTTATTATTTTTACTAGTGTTATTAATTTTACTGTTTAGTTTATTGTTGTTATTAGAGTTGTTATCGTTTAGTAGGTTATTATTTTTACTAGTGTTATTAATTT
>CAMRDM010000023.1 GCA_947041225.1 uncultured Deferribacteraceae bacterium
ATTGGCTGTTAATGCAATAGTAAGAGTGGACGGAGATAACGTCGACCAAGCTTTAAAATTATTAAAGAAAAAGATTGAACGTGAAGGATTAATCAGAGAGATTAAGGCTCATGCTTTTTATGAAAAACCTACAGAAGTAAGACGTAAAAAACTTCTAAAAGCAAGACGTAAACAACAGAAGTTACAACGTAAATTACACGAGAAGTACAGATACTATTAATAGATAGTGTGCAATACGCTTAATGCTAATTGCACAGTATTTGTTTATATTATTAAAAATTAGATACTATGTCTATACACTTTTAACGAGGTGAATTGCATAGTATTTTTTTATGTTCCAATCCGTAAATTGTATCAATATTATTTTATTGAGTTGATTACATAGTAGCTACTTGTATGATTTATTATACTATGTTAATATGTATATATTAAATGTATTTATGATATGTAAGATGTTGTTAATATTTGCTCACTATATGAACAAATAATATATTATAAATGTCATAATTATATACTAAGTTGTTTTATTACGAGTATTTGTAGTAGGTATAAATTTTATGAACATATACGAGAAGCAATAAAAGTATTAAAAATCAGTTAATTAAATTTTAACTTATAAAGGTGATTTATGCATGAGGCGTCTATTGCAAGTTCTATATTAGAGATATCAATAGGAACAGCAGTTGAGAATAATTCAAATAAGATAACATTAGTATCGGTTCGTATCGGTAAGATGGCAACGATAGATGAGTCGTCGTTACGTTTTGCATTTGATGCTATAAAAGAGAACACGATAGCAGAGAATGCTGTGTTTGAGTTTAATAGAGTTCCGTTACTTGGAGTTTGTACAGATTGTAATCATGAGGCAGAGTATCCGGGATATTTTGTAGCGTGTGTAGAGTGTGGATCGATGAGTATTAAAATGATATCAGGTGATGAATTAGAGATAGCACACATCGAAGTTGAGTAGAGTAATAGAGTAAGTTAAGTTACGGAAGTTAGCTAGAGTATGATTATTAAAGTTTGCGTATCGTAGATTGTTCAAGTTATTAAAATAGATTATTATAGTTTGTGTATTGTAGATTGTTCAAGTTATTAAAATAGATTATTATAGTTTGTGTATTGTAGATTGTTTAAGTTATTAAAATAGATTATTAAAGTAAGTAGAGAAACTATTTAAATTGAAGTTATAGATGCAGAGTAGAATAAATTATCAAAATAGAGTAAAAATATTATGGAAAAGATCACAATAAATCAGAAGATTTTATCGAAGAACGATTTAAATGCAATGCATTTAAGAAATAAGTTTGCGACTAATAAAACGTTAGTTATTAATATGATGTCATCACCGGGATCAGGTAAAACATCATTTCTTGAGAAGGTGTTAGTAAGGTTGAAAGATAAATATAACATCGCAGTAATAGAGGGAGATCTCCAAACAGAGAACGATAAACAGCGTATTGAAGCGATCGGAGTTCGAGCTATACAGATTCAAACAGGTGGAGCATGTCATCTTGAAGCTTCAGAGATAGATAAGAAGTGTCAAGAGTTAGGTTACGAGAATTTAGATCTACTGATAATAGAGAATGTAGGTAATTTAGTATGTCCAGCAGAGTATGATTTAGGACAAGATATAAATATTGTTATGTTATCAGTTACAGAGGGAGATGATAAACCGTTAAAATATCCTACAATATTTTTCAATTCAGATATTTTTATATTGAACAAGATAGATCTTCTTCCGTATGTTGATTTCAGTGTAGAGAAAGCGTTAGAGAATGCACGAACAATAAAAAACAATTTAGATATTTTTCAAATCTCATGTAGAAACGATGAAGGTTTAGATAATTTACAAGCGTTCATAGAGACTAAAATTCTAGCGAAGAAGAGATGCTCATAGTAGGTATAGATGAAGTTGGTAGAGGCTGTCTTGCAGGGCCAGTCGTAGCGGCTGCGTGTCTACTACCTTCAGATTATAGAAATGAACAGATCAAAGATTCTAAAAAAATCGCTTTCAAAAAAAGAGAGATTTTAGATGAAGCAATAAGATACCATGCGATATCTATAGGTATAGGTGTTGTGTGTAACGCTATAATAGATAAGATAAATATCCTTCAAGCGACTAAACAAGCTATGCACCTTGCGTTAAATAATCTAACAAATTCAAAAAACTATAAAAACAATTTCAATGGTGATATAGAGGATCTTAGTTGCACAACTATTATAAATAGTAGTAATAGCGATACTATTATTCATTACGACAAGATAATAATTGATTCGGTTAAGTTGAATAATATAACAACTCCGATGTTATCAGAGGATAAGGCTGATGATAGATATATTTCAGTATCGGCTGCATCGATTATCGCAAAAGTGTATAGAGATAGGTTGATGATTAATTTATCGAGACATTATCCAGAGTATGGTTTTGAGAGAAATTTTGGTTACGGCACAAAGATCCATACAGAGGCGATCAAGAAGTACGGCTTTCTCCCAGTACATAGATTAAGTTTTTTAAAAAAGTTTTGATTATTTATAAATAAAGTGGGGGCTATGATATTATGTCTACAAAAACAATAGGCGATAGTGGAGAAGATAAGGCTGTTACCTACCTAATAGATAAAGGCTATACTATTAATGAGAGAAATTACAGATCAAATAAAGGCGAGATAGATATAATCGCAACGATTAATGGTGTGTATGTTTTTGTAGAGGTAAAGACGAGATCGTCAAAAAGTTACGGATCAGGTTTTGATGCAGTAACGTTAGTTAAGCAGAAAAAGATTATATACACGGCAAATAGGTATCTACTAAATAAGGGTTACGACTGGCTTGCGAGGTTTGATATTATATCGATTGATAGTGATGAAATAAATCATATTGAAAACGCTTTCGAGTTATAGTAGAATTATAAGATACTTTTTTTTAAGATTAAGATATTTTATATATAAAGATACTCTTTTTGAGATGAGGATAACAATGAGAAATTATATAGCTTCGATAATAGATGAGTCGGTTCAAGTTCATAATAAACTTAGAGCAGATGAGATTCAACAAGATGTTTTGGTAGATTTTTCAACAGAGATCGCTAAATCATTTGTTAGTGGTGGCAAGTTATATTTATTTGGTAACGGTGGCTCTGCTGGGGACTCACAACATATAGCAGCAGAGTTTGTGAACCGCTTTGTAATGGATAGACCTCCACTTCCAGCGATCGCTTTAACGACAGACACGTCGTTATTAACAGCTGTTGGAAACGATTTCACATTTGATAGCATATTTGAGAAACAGGTATCAGCACTTGTATCAAGTAACGATGTGGTGTGGGGATTTTCAACGAGTGGAAATTCGGAGAATGTAATAAGAGGTTTAACTAAGGCTGTAAAAACAGGAGCAAGAGTTGTCGGTTTCACAGGTGGCAACGGAGGCAAGATGAAAGGTATCTGTGACAATATTTTTATAGCAGATAGTAAAATCACAGCACGAGTTCAAGAGATCCATATTTTAGCTGCACATATAATATGTGGTTTAGTGGATGAAATAATGTTCGGCAGGTTTTCAAAATAGCATTACTTAAATCTTATCATAACGCTTGGGGCTCTTCAAAAGTTATAGAGGTATTAAAACAAAGTAAGAGTAAACGTACAGTTATAGTGGTGCCTAATCAGAAGGTAGCAGATCTCATTGCGTCCGACATCAATCTTTTCAACTACTACGATAAATTTATAGACTTTCCAGAATGGACTCAAGAACCGTTTGAAGAGGCGAGAGTTCTACCTAAAATATTATCTAAGAGAGCAGCAGCATTAGATAAATATATAAATCAAGATGAGTATATCACAATCTTAACACCGTACTCTATATTAAAAAAAGTACCATCAATCAAACTATTTTCAAACTCTATTGTTACGGTTAAAAAGTTGAGTATTCTCCCTCAAAGCAGTTTCGAGAGTTCGCTTGATCTACTAGGTTATATCCGTGTTGAGTTTGTGTCAGGTATAGGAGAGTATACAACACGAGGCGACATACTGGATATTTTTCCATCAGGAGAAAAGAGTCCGATAAGGTTAGAATATTTCGATGATGAGATAGAGAAGATTTATTCATACGATTACGAGACTCAATCGAAGATAGAAGATATAGATACCATTAGAATTCTTCCAGCGTCAGAGATGATAATATCAACAGAAGGGTTTCAATCGAGTTTATCAGAGTATGAAAAATATAATGAGCGAGCAAGTAGTTTCGGAAAATTTGCAGGATCGCATTGGCTACAGCCTCTACTATCAATTGAGAGTGGAACGATATTTGACTATATTAAAGATGCAGAGTTTTTTATATTAGATCAAGATATTCGAGAGACGTTAGAGCGTGAATCGTACAGCATTAAAGATAGATTAGATAACAATAGTTTATCGCATAAACTTATAAGAAATTTTATTGATTATACAGAGGCGTATAAATTAATCTCAACAAGTAGTTATAGCGTAGTAACAGATGTTTCATCAGGACTTGATAGCGAGTCGTTAAATTATAGCAGTTTGATATCAAAATTCATCTATGAGAAAGTTAATATTTATAGCTCATTAGCAGAAGCTGTAAAAATATTGAAAGAGTATTTAGATAAACGATATAAAGTTGTAGTTAGTATTGATAGCGAACAGTTTTACAATTTTTTTATAAATTTTATTAAAGATTACGAGATCCCAGTAAGTATTATAAAAGATATGTCGCTTACTGATAACAAAGATATTTATATTTATAGAGATAGGGTATCTGGCGGATTTATAGATAGCGATAAGAAAGTTATTTTAGTAACAGATCTTGATATTTTCGGTTACGCTAAACGTAAGCGTAAGAAAGAGAAGAAGAAAGATGTTTTTAACACTAAAATATCTGATCTTGAAGACGGTGATTATGTTGTTCATATCAACCATGGTATAGGTATATATCGTGGATTAAATCACATGACTTTAGGTGAAGTTGAGGGTGATTTTTTAGAGATAGTTTATGAAGGTGAAGATAGATTATATGTACCGTTACAATCAATATCTATGGTACAGAAATATATTGGTATAGGCAATTCAGCGCCTAGAATAAATTCATTAAAAACATCAGCGTGGCAAAAACTTAAAAAGCATGCCAAGAAATCAGCTAAAGAAGTTGCAGTTGATCTGTTGAGGTTATATGCAGAGCGTAAGGCTAAAAAAGGACATTCATTTATAGATGATGGAGTAATTTTATCTGATTTTGAGGGATCGTTTCCGTACGATGAAACAGAAGATCAGTTGACTGCGATTATGGATATCTATAGTGATATGGAGTCTGAAATCCCTATGGAAAGATTAGTTTGTGGCGATGTTGGTTTCGGTAAAACAGAAGTTGCTATGCGTGCAGCGTGCAAGGCTATTATATCAGATAAGCAGGTAGCTGTTCTTGTACCTACAACGATTTTAGCTAAACAACATTACGATACATTTAAAAATAGATTTAACTTACTTGCAGCTAACGTTGATTATATATCAAGGTTTAGAACAACTGCTGAGATAAAGACAATTTATAAGAAGTTATCAGACGGTGAGATAGATATAATAATCGGTACACATAAACTTCTCTCAAAAGATGTAGTTTTTAAAGATTTAGGATTACTAGTAATAGATGAAGAGCAACGGTTTGGAGTTAATCATAAAGAGAAGTTGTCGGCACTTAAACGCAATGTTGATACGTTAGCGTTATCTGCAACTCCGATCCCAAGAACGTTACAGTTATCGTTATCGGGTATAAGAGATATTAGTATTATAGAGACTCCCCCTCAGGATAGGTTACCAGTAATTGTGTCTATAATAAATAATTACGATGATGTTAAAGAGGCGATTGTTAAAGAGTTGAAACGAGATGGACAAGTATTTTTCCTTCACAATAAGATATCTGATATAATTTCTATACACGATAAAATAAAAGCGATCGTACCTGAGGCTACAATTGCGATAGCTCATGGACAGATGAATAGTAATGAGTTAGAGAAGATTTTACAACTATTTTATTCAGGCGAAATAGATATATTGATATCAACAACGATAATAGAGAACGGTATAGATATTCCGAATGTAAATACGATAATAATAAATAAAGCAGGTTCGTTCGGTTTATCTCAATTATATCAATTAAAGGGTAGGGTTGGAAGATCATTAGAGCGAGGTTACTGTTATTTATTGATAGAGAATTTTTCATCATTAACAGATATAGCTCAGAAGCGATTAACGATTGTGGAGCAGTTATCGGATTTAGGTAGTGGTTTCAAGATAGCTATGTATGATTTACAGTTGCGTGGAGCAGGAGATATTTTAGGAGCAGATCAATCAGGGTTTGTTGTAAAAATCGGTTACGAGCTTTACGTTAAGATGATTGATGATGCTGTGAACGAGCTTAAAGGTAGCTCTGGTACGGAGGATATAACTGATTGTGAAATTCTCTCTCAGCTACCATATTTCATTCCTGTTACGTATATAGAGAACCCTAGAATTAGGTTTGATTATTACAGACAGTTTTCATTATATGATGATCCGTTATCGATTTCAAATCTATTACGAGAGTTAGAAGAAAGTTACGGTGAGCTACCTTCTGAGGTAATTAATCTATCTATTATAATGCTTATCAAAACGATAGCATCTAAGTTAGGTGTAGTGAAGATTAGCATAGGTGAGCGAAGTGGTAAGATAATATTTTCAAAGGATACAAAAGTTTCTTATGAAAATCTTGTAAATAAATTAAATACTGCTAAAATGAAGTATAGGTTTAAGTCAGAGTATGAGTTAGATATATCTGTTGTAGATGCGAGCTGTATTAGAGAGTTGATGGATGTTTTTGTTAATCTATACAGTGGCGAAGTTTTATCTTAATCGTTACTACTGGAAGGAGTTAATATAAATTTATGTTTAGATATTTTTTAGTTTTATTTATTTTAGTATCGTTGTTTACATCATTATATGGTTGTGAAAAATCAAATGATTTAGCAGTTGATGAGAAGATAAGTATTCAGGATATGTATGTTGATAGCCCTGTGTTGAGGATATCAGGTAAGGAGTATACCGAGAAAGATATATATGATTTTAATAAACTTACCATAAACGAGATGGATGAAACATCATACTCTAACGCAGAAGTTTTAAAATTTTTAGTAGATAAGTTTGTTGAGTATAATCTGCTTTTAAATGAAGCAAATAGATTAGAGATAGTTTTCTTTGATACAAAACTAGATAGATCATTAAACAGCCTTCGTACAGCTAAGGGAGCGTATGATTTAAAGATCGGTACAGATTCATATTATACAGATAATATTGATGTGATAAAAGATATTAATAATATGTCGAAGATAGAGACGTTAATAAACAAGATTACAGAAGATAATGTAACAGTTACCGAAAATGAAATATTGGCTTATTACAATAGTAATAAGGATCAGTTTATCAGTCCGAACAAAGTTCGTGTGAGTCATATATACTCAGATGATTTAGTAAAGATAGAGAAAGCATATGTAGAGCTTGGTAGGGGGTTTGCTTTTAGTGAGGTTGCTGAAAGATTTTCGGACTCACCAGATGCTGTTGATGGTGGCGATATAGGGTTTATAGAACAAGATAGTAATGTTTCAGATATATTTGATGCAGTGTTTAAATTAAAGGTTGGTAAATACAGTAAGGTTTTGAAATCAGAAACTAGTGGTTATCACATTTTTTATGTAAGCGAGTTTAAGACAGGTGGAAGACAGCGACTAGCGGCAGTCAAACCTAGTATAATTGAAGTTATAAAACAAATAAAGAAGCAAGATAGATTAGAGGTGTATATTGATGAGTTATATGAAAAAGCAGACGTTGAGGTTATTACTAATTTTAATCTTGATAATTACTCCAAATATATCAAAAGCAGAAAGAATTAACACGATATTGGCTCATGTAGGAAATAAGATTATCACAGATTACGATGCACGTAATTTAGATGAGAAACAGTATGCACAAATTCTCAACATTGAGGATGAAGAGCTTCGATCATCTACAATGAAGGAGTATATCTCACAAGTTGTAACATACTTAATAGATCAATATGTGGTTGAGATTGCAGCATCGAGAGAGGGTATTATTGTATCTGATATGGAAGTTGAACAGGTTATAGTAGAGATTTTAACACGTAATGAATTAACTATAGAACAGTTAGAGAAATCTCTTTCAGGAGAGGGATTAACTATGGCAAAATATAAGTATCAGTTACGTAATGAGATTTTAAGTTCAAGAGTTAGAAATCAGATATTAATGCCTAAGATAATCGTTGTGAATAAAGATTTAATAGATATTGTAAATGCAAGTCCAGATGATTATAATTTATATGATAGATATGAAGTAAGAATTATCTTAACGGATAAAAAGAAGGATATATCAAAAGTTGTTAAACAGTTTAAGTCGGGAGATAATTTTAGTGAGTTAGCGAAAGAATTTTCAACTGATGCGACATCGTCTGATGGTGGATATATGGGGTTCATGGATTACGAACTTTTAAGCGAAGAGATGCAAGATGCGTTAAAAGATATTGAAGTTGGAAGTATATCAGAAACGTTTGAAATAAATGATAAGTGGGGTATATTCTATCTTATCAGCAAAGAAGATAAATATAATTTTGATGCAGAAACAAGAGCAGCACTTACGGAGAAAGCTATGGAAAAACAGTTCAATCTTGTTTTTCAGAACTGGTTAGAGAGAAGTAGAGAGTCAACAGTAATTATTAGAAAATAGGTTCAGATTTAAAGCCGTATGAATAATTGTAGTAGGTTCTATAGATTAAGGTGAAGAGAAAAAACGATATGCGATTAGATAAATTTATGAAAGTAACTCAACTTATAAAACGTAGAACGGTTGCAAACGAAGCAGCTACAGAGGGTACTATATCTGTTGATGGCAGAAAAGTTAAGGCATCGTATAACGTTAAAGTTGGCGATAAAATCCTTTTAGATTTCTGGAACTTTTCAAAAGAGTTAGAGGTTTTAGATATCCCTAAATCAAACAGTATTAAGAAAGATAGTTTAGATGATTATATAAAATTGTTGGATTATAAGAGTAAGAGTGTGCATGATATGTAACGATATGTTTGCGTTACGGCTTGATTGAAATTGCTATCGCAACAGATGTTTAATTTTATGGCTTGATTGAAATTACAATAGCAACATGTTTTAATTTTACGGCTTGATTGAAATTATAATAGTGGCAGGGTGTTTAATTCTAAAATCTACCACTACTATTTAATTTAATTATTATGAGTTAGTAATTTTTCTAGCAACTATCAGAAATGCAGAGTGGTTATATATCCAAGTTGCAGGTCTAACAGATTGTCCCTCTATATTCCAAGGTCTTCTAATAAGTTCAGATGTATCTATATTAAAAAACATTCCAGACTCTTTTAGCTCTTCAACATATTTAACAACTTGAGGTACAGTTGGCAGATACGCAACAACTATTCCACCGTTTGCAAGAGAGTCTTTAAAATGTTTTATTATATGCCAAGGTTCAGGAAGATCTAGTAGAACTCTATCGTATACGCCGTCGATCCCTTCATAGATATCACGAACTTCGATTGTATGGTTAGGAACTTTTTCACAGAAATAAGTTTCAATAATTTTCCCTGCTTGTTCAGCAAAATCATCTCTTATTTCATAAGATGTTAGAGATCCTTGTCCAGCTAAGGTTCTAAGGATAGCAATTGATAATGCACCTTGTCCAACCCCTGATTCTAAGACTTTTTGTCCAGCGACAACATCGCCCCACATGAGCATTGCAGCAGCATCTTTAGGGTATATTATCTGTGCTTGTCGTTTGATATTCATAACGTAGTTGATATACGTTGGAGTGTAAATTCTATAAGTATGACTCATACTACTCATTATAGTATCGCCATCAGAAAGTTCAGCTATAAGATCGTGTTCAATAAATCCATGAGTTGTTGAAAATCTTGCTTTAGGTTTCAGTTGAACCATATATTCTCTATCTTTCTTATCGATTATCATGACTAGTTTATAGCCGATTTGTTTTTTATCCATTAATTCCTATCCCAAATATTAATATTTAACAATGTATACTACATTTTCTTTTATCTTTTTACAATCTTAAATATTGAAAATGAATTAAATATCTGTTAATATTATGAGATGAGTTCATTAGATAAATATAGAAATATGATTGACGCGATAGATGACAAAATTCTCGATCTTTTAAATGAGAGAGCAGAACACGTTAAGTCAGTAGGCAATATTAAGAAAGATAGCAATTCTCCGGTATGGGTACCATCGAGGGAGAGTTCTATATATGAGAGATTAACAGAGCGAAATAAAGGTAGAGCGTTTCCAACATCTGCGATTCGTCCTATTTTTAGAGAGATTATCTCTGCTTCTTTATCGCTTGAAGATCATTTGAAGATAGGGTATCTAGGTCCTGAAGGAACGTTCTCTAATCTTGCAGGATTAAAACATTTTGGTTCATCGGCTAAGCTTATTCCGACAGATAAAATCGTAGATGTTTTTACAGGGGTTGAAAGAGGTTGGTATAATTACGGTATTATCCCGATCGAGAACTCTGTTGAAGGCGTTGTAAACCATTCAATAGATCTGCTTGTTGACTCAGATGTAAATATCGTTGGCGAAATTTTAGTTGAGATAAATCATAATCTACTATCGATGACTGGGGATAAGAGTGATATTAAAAGTATCTACTCACACCCTCAAGCGTTAGCACAGTGTAGAGATTATATTGATAAGAATTTTCCAGATATAGATATCCATGAGATAGACTCAACATCTAAGGCAGCTTTAAAGTCTCAAGGTGATAAGAGTATAGCTGCTATCGGTTCTAAACTTTGCGAGGTTATTTATAATCTAAAAGTTGTTGAAAGATCGATACAAGACTCATCATCAAATTTAACAAGATTTTTAATAATCGGTAAAGATTTAGTTAAGCCTACGAGTGATGATAAAACATCGATGATGTTTTCGGTGATGCATAAATCAGGAACATTATATAGTGCTTTAGAAGTGTTTAATGAAGCCTCGATAAATATGAGTAAGATTGAGTCACGTCCATCAAAACGAATAGCGTGGGAGTATCTATTTTTTGTAGATATAGATGGACATAGAGATGATAGTAAAATTCAAGAAGTAATAGATAAACTAAGATCGAAACTACCACTTGTAAAGATATTAGGATCATACCCTAAAGGTATCTTAGAGTAGTTGTAGTTACGTTCTAATATAGTTGTAGATTTAGTAGTGGTTACGGTTTAGTAGTGGTTACGGTGTTTAGTTGTAATTACGATTTAGTAGTAGTTGTAAATTTTGTGGGGATTTTAATGATAAATTTTAGAGAGTTATTAGGAGAAGAGCGAGCGTCAGTTGCTCCATATCAACCGGGTAAACCGATAAAAGAGGTTCAGCGAGAGTTAGGTATAGAGAATGTTATAAAACTTGCCTCAAATGAAAATCCGTTAGGTTGTAGCGATAAAGCGATAGAGGCGTTAAAAGATTTTCTACCAGATATCTCAAGGTATCCGATAGGCGACTCATATTATTTACGCAAGAAGCTCGCAGAGTTTCATAAAGTTAGTATGGATAATATTTTAATAGGTGCAGGATCAGATGAAATTATCCAGTTATTGTACATCGCATTTTTAAAAGAGAGTGATGAAGTGTTATCTCCAGCACCGTCGTTTGGAGAGTATTATCTAATAGCAAAAGCTTTGAATAGTGATTGCAAATGGATAGATTGTAACGATGATCTATCATTTAATTTTGATAATATTTTATCATCAATAACAGATAAGAGTAGATTTATCTTTTTAGCAAATCCTAATAATCCAACAGGGTTAGATTTTGGTGAGAAAGATTTTATAGATTTTATGAACAAAGTTCCGTCAACAGTAATCGTTGCATTAGATGAAGCGTATAAAGAGTATCAAGAAGAGAGTAGACAGATTGATACAAATAAGTTAATGAAGCAGTATAAGAATTTAATATCACTTAGAACTTTTTCAAAAGCGTACGGTTTAGCATCTATGCGATGTGGATATATTATCGCGGATGTTGAGTGTATAGCGATGTTAAATCAGGTTCGACAACCGTTTAATGTTAACATGGCATCACAAGTTATGGCGGAGGCTTCATTATCTGATGGAGTATTCTTAAATAAAGTGATAAAAAGTAATATAGCTGGTAAACAATTTATATATAAAAGTTGTGAAAAATTACGATTAAAATATATTAATACAGAGGCTAACTTTATTATGATAGAAGTTGGTGATGGTAAAAAGGTTTTTGAGGATCTGTTAAAAGTAGGTGTAATAGTGAGATTTCTAGGACACCCTAAATTAAACAGTTATATCCGTGTTTCAATAGGAACAGATAATGAGAACACTATTTTTATTGAGAAGCTCAAAACAGTTTTAGGATTGTAATACTTTTAGCTTATAATGTTTTATAGAACTTTGTTTGCTTAAAAGTTAAAAACAATTTTATAATCTAGAGTATTAATAGAACATTGTTTATCGATAAATTAAAAGAGTTTAAGTTTAGAATATTCATTAAGGTTTTAAAAAATAAAGAGATGAGGTGATTGATATGATTATAGTAGTAAAACCAGGAGCAACCGTAGAAGAGGTTGATAATATAAAGAGTAAGTTAATTGATTTTGGTTACACGTTGCATATATCAGAAGGAAGCGATAGAACTATTATCGGTGCGATAGGTGATGAGGATACGTTAAGGGATAAGCCAGTTATGTCTATCCCAGGTGTAGAGTCTGTGATCCCTATATTGAAACCGTACAAATTTATAAGTAGAGAGTTCAAGGAAGAGGATACTATAATAGAAGTTAAAGGTATCAAGATCGGTGGTGATGAGTTAGCTATAATGGCAGGACCATGTTCTGTTGAAAGTTATGAGCAGATGCGACTTGTTGCAGAGCGTGTATCATCGAACGGTGCAAGAATATTAAGAGGTGGAGCGTTTAAACCACGTACATCTCCGTACGCATTTTCAGGTATGGGAGAAGAGGCGTTAAAGTATATGCGTAAGGCTGCAGATGAGTTTAATATGTTAATGGTAACAGAACTTACAGATCCAAGAGATCTACCGATTGTTTCAGAGTATTCAGATATAATTCAGATCGGTGCAAGAAATATGCAGAACTTTAGATTATTAAAAGAGGTAGGTTCACAGCCTAAACCAGTTTTATTAAAACGAGGAATGGCTGCAACATTTAATGATTTTCTTTTAGCAGCAGAGCATATCGCTAAAGAGGGAAATGATAGCATTATTTTCTGTGAAAGAGGGATTAAAACATTTGAAACAACAACAAGAAATACATTAGATTTATCTGTTGTTCCGTTAATAAAAAACGCATCACATTTTCCAATCATAGTTGATCCAAGTCATGGAACAGGTGTTAAAGAGTGTATAGCACCGATGTCGTTGGCATCAGTTGCAGCAGGAGCAGACGGCGTAATGATAGAAGTTCATCCAAACCCAGTTGAGGCTTTATCAGATGGCGATCAATCGTTAGATTTAGATCAGTACGATGATGTGATGAAGAAATTACGAGTTATAGCTCCAGCCGTTGGAAAAACAGTTGCATAGTAATCTAAAAACACCGATCAGAAATATCGCTATGATAGGTTTAGGTTTGATAGGTGGTTCTCTATCGAAAGCTTTCAGTAGTAACGGTATAAAACTTAAAGGTTACGATATTAGTAAATCTGCCTTAGCGAGTGCTATAAGCAGTGATATTTTTGATCTAGTAACAGATGATATTAATGTGTTACTCGGTTATGAGTATGATCTGATATACTTATCGCTTCCAATAAGTGAGACGTTAAAGATGTTACAACTTTTATCAGATAGAGAAGTTACAACGTTGATTACAGATGCAGCGAGTACGAAAGGAAGCATCTGTGAATTAGCGACGTTACTAGATTTAAATTTTATAGGTGGGCATCCGATAGCAGGTAAAGAGAGTTCAGGTTTTGACAATTCTGATAAATCTATTCTGTTAGGTGCGAAACATATATTAATAGATAGTACAGACCTTGATAATTTAAAATATTTGATAGAGTTGCATACTTTAGTTGGTATGAATGTTGATGTGATGAGATCAGATTTACACGATAAGATATTAGCAGATATAAGCCATATACCTCACGTTATAGCGTTCTCACTTATAGATTTCATACGAGAGCACAATAACGATAGTTTTACATATGTAGGTGGTGGTTTTAAAGATTTCACAAGGATTGCAGCGAGTGATCCAGTTATGTGGAGAGATATACTTCTTAATAATAAGAAAGATATTATAGAGTCGCTTGATTTACTTCAAGCAGTAATATCTAAGTGGCGAAATATGATAGATAGTGATAATTCTCAATCAATTGAAGAGTCGATAAAAGAGATACGAAATATAAGAAGCAGTTTGAACTAAGCGGAAGGATCAATGATTACATTTGAAAAAGCAGCAAAATTTATAGGTGAGATAGAAGTCCCGTCTGATAAATCTATTACGCATAGAGCGTTGATTTTAGGATCGATGTCAGAGGGTGTTACATTAATTAATAAACCGTTACTATCAACAGATACTTTAGCGACATTACATGCGTTTGAGTTTATAGGTGTTGATGTAATGAACGAAATCACAAGGTTTACAGTTCGTAGTGATGGATATAAAAGATTTAAAGAACCGTTAAATGTTATTAATTGTATGAACTCAGGTACAACAACAAGATTGTTGGCAGGTGTTCTATCAGCGTCGAAATACACATCTATATTAACAGGTGATGCGTCACTAATTAATCGTCCGATGGGTAGGGTTATAAAACCATTATCTAAGATGGGAGCAGATATTAGAGCTAGAGATGATAACAATTTTCTACCTATGACAATTCATCCGTCAAAAATGTTTTCAGCAACGATAGAGTCAGAAGTGAATTCTGCACAAGTTAAATCAGCGGTACTTTTAGCAGGGTTACAGCTTGAAGGCGAAACAACATATATCGAGAAAGTTGTAACAAGGGATCATACTGAGAATATGTTAAGAAGGTTCGGTGCCGATCTATCAGTTGATGGCGATAATATTACTGTTAAAGGAACGGAAAGTTTAGCAGCACAAAGTTTTACAGTACCGGGAGATTTTTCATCAGCTGCGTACTATATAGCGCTAGCATTAATATTTGAAGGGTCAGTTATTACTGTAAAAGATGTTGGATTAAATAAAACAAGAACAGGATTATTAACACTTTTACAATCGCTAGGTGTAGTTATAGATATTGATATGAAAGATGATGAGTTTGAACCTTACGGAGATATCAGAATAAAACATCAAAAATTAAAAGGCGGAACAGTAACTGGAGATATTATAGCTAATATAATCGATGAAATTCCAGTATTAGCAGTGTCGGCACTATTTGGAGAAGCTCCAATTGAGATTAGAAATGCGAAAGAGTTAAGAGTTAAAGAGAGTGATAGAATATCAGCAATCGTTTCAAATTTTAAAGCGTTAGGTGCAAAGATTGAAGAGTTTGATGATGGTATGAAGATATATCCTTTAGAGAAAATTAATAAAGGTGTGAAATTAAAATCGTATCACGATCATAGAATTGCGATGATAAATATAATATTGGCGAAGAAGTTTGGTGTAGATATATTGTTAGATGATATAAATTGTTTAGATGTTTCTTATCCAGAGTTTATAGTAGATATAATGAATTTAGAGGAAGTGTGATAATATATGCAAGTTGCAGTTGATGGTCCAGCAGGTTCTGGCAAGAGTACAGTTTGTAAGAAAGTTGCTATAAGTAATAATCTGATGTATTTAGATACAGGAGCTATGTATCGCTCGGTTGCATATTTGTCATTAAAGTTTGATAAAGATAAACTTTTAGATATTATTGAGAAGGTAGAGTTTATATTTTCAGATAACGGAAGTAAGTTATCGTTAAAGATAGAGGGTATGATTGAAGATGTAACGGAGATAATAAGAAGTGGTGAAATAACTTCTATTGTGTCGGTTGTATCGTCGGATGAAAAAATAAGAAAGATATTAACAGCTAAGCAACAGATTATCGCATCATCTAATGATATAATAATGGAAGGTCGTGATATAACGACTGTCGTTCTTCCAAACGCTGATGTGAAGATTTTTCTAACAGCGTCGGTTGAAGAGCGAGCGAAAAGAAGATATGAAGAAGTTAAAGGTATTACAGATAAAAGCTACGATGAAATTCTATCAGATATAGCTAAACGAGATGATATTGACTCAAATAGAGGAGTAGCTCCTCTGATACAGTCAGATGATTCTTATGCGTTAGATACCACAACTTTAACATTAGATGAAGTGATATGTGAAATAGGTAAGCTTATTGTTGAAAAAAGAGGATAGATGAAAGTAGAGATAGCTAAACATTCAGGTTGTTGTTTTGGTGTAAAGCGAGCGATAGATATAGTATCTGAGGCTGCAAGTATGAAGGGATTAGTTAAGACATACGGTCCTATAATCCATAACCCTCAAGTAGTTGAAAAGTTACGGTTAGATGGTGTAGATGTCTTATCTAATTTAGATGAGATCAAAGAGACAGATACAGTTGTTGTACGCTCACATGGAGCAACACGAGAAGAAGTTATTGCGATAAAGAGTAGATCATCGAAGTTAGTAGATGCGACATGTCCCTTTGTATTGAAGGCACAAAAAGAGGCAGAACGGTTATCTAACGATGTAGATCTTTTAGTTATATATGGAGAGAAAGATCACCCAGAGGTACTTTCTATTGTTAGTTATGTTAATTCGGAGTATAAGATTATATCTGATATTTCTGGTATTGATGAGATAGAATATGGTAAACATTACGGATTAATGTCTCAAACGACACAAAATAAAGAGTTATTTAAAGATTTGTCCTTTGAATTAGGTAAAAAGTGTGTTAGACTTGATGTCTCTGATACGATATGTTCAGCAACACAGCACCGTCAAGAAGATGCTTTAGATTTAGCATCACGGGCAGATATTGTTATAGTCGTTGGTGGTAAAAATTCTGCAAACACCCGTCGACTATATGAAATATGTAGCCAGCTATGTATCAGAACTCAACATATAGAAATTCCAGAGGAACTTGATCTTTCATTATTGAAAGAGGATGATCTTATCGGCTTAACTGCTGGTGCTTCCACACCTAATGAATTTGTTTATGCTGTACGAGATCGCATATACAGTTCTTTCGGTATATCGGATTAGTTAGTCTTTAATTATAAAAATATAAATTTAGAAATAATGTTCTTATAGAATTTACAGAGGTTTGTTAATATGAGTCAAGATGATATCAATTTTGAGGGTATGGAAGATTTTGAGACGATGATAAGTGAGTCTCTCCGTCAGCCAACACGCGGAGACCTTATAAAAGGTGTAGTCGTAAAAGTTTCTTCAGATAGCGTAATTGTAGACTTCGGATATAAAACAGAGGGTATCGTTGATAGATCAGAATTTGATACTATAAATGTTAATGATGCAGTAGAGCTTACAGTAATATCTTTTTTTGGTGGCTCATATGTTAAATTATCAAAATCACCAGCTGATTCTGATTCGGCATGGGATGCTTTAAAAGTTGAAGGTGTAGGATCAACAGTATCTGTTAAGATAACGGGAAAAGTAGATAAAGGTTACATCGGTAAAGTTGGCGATATAGATGCTTTTATTCCACTTACTCATATAGAAGCTGAAAAGGCAGATAGTGATAAGAAGATAATTGGAACAACCTATAAAGCGTCAATATTAAAGTTCGGTGAAGGCAAACGTAAATCGATATTAGTTTCACCACGCAACTATTTGAAGGTAGAGAAAGATCAGAAGAAAGCAGAAGTCTTTGCAGGTTTAAAAGTTGGTGATAAAGTTAAAGGTACTGTAAAGGTTATCAAAGTTTACGGTGCATTTATTGATTTAGGTGGTATAGATGGTTTCCTTCATAAAAATGATATCGCATGGCAAAGAATTCATGATGTAGCTAAATATCTTGAAGTTGGAGATAAAGTTGAGACTATTATAACTGATGTGAAAGAAGATCTTATGAAGATAACTTTAGGTATGAAACAGTTAACATCTAATCCATGGGAAGAGGTTAAAGAGACTGCACCGATTGATGCTACGATATCAGGAACGGTTGTAACTAGAAAGCGTAGTGGTTACGTTGTTGAACTTGATAATCATGTTGATGGACTTATCAATTATGAAGAGATTAGTTGGTTAAAGAATGCAAGAAATCAGATATCGGTAAAAGATAGAGTTGAATGTAGAGTTATCGGATACGATGAAGTTAATAATAAAGTGATTTTATCTCTTAAAGCTATGCACGATAATCCATGGAAGAGTATCTCTAAAGATCATCCAGAGGGATCTATCGTTAAAGGTAAAGTTAAGTCTATAACAGATTTCGGTATATTTTTAGATTTCGGTTCAATCATAGATGGACTTATCAGAAACAGTGATATTTCATGGGATGAGAAGATCGGCAATATCAACGATCTATATAAGGTTGGCGATGAGATTGAAGCAAAAATTATGAGAGTGGATGAAGAGAAAGAGAGAATAAGTTTAAGTGTTAAACATCTTGAAGATAATCCATGGGCAGATGTAGGCAAACTTTTCCCACAAGGTAAAGTTGTTACAGCTCCGATTGTTTCAGTTAGTAAAACAGGTATTGAAGTTGAACTAGCTATGAAACTTAAAGGAACTATTTTAGTTCAAGATCTAGATCCTGCTCTTCCTTCGTTAGATAAATATAAAGAAGGCGAGACGGTTACTGCACAAGTTTTTAAAGTAGATTTCAAAAACAGATCTATCTTATTATCTATAAAAAGATATCTGCAAGATGCAGAGGTTAAAGATACGAAAGAGTATATGAAAAAGCTTACAGTAAGTGATAGTGGTTTCTCATTCGGTTCAATACTGAAAGATAAATTTGAAGAGAAGTAGATTTTTAGAATTCTAAAGGCACCTCAAGGTGCTTTTTTTGCGTTAATATTTTTATCTAAAAGGGTGAATAAATGTTCAGAAGAGTTGTTAAAGGGTTAATTATTTTATTGGCTGTGATTTTTATATTTCAGAATTTATTTACTATATTAGGTATAGAGATAACACCTGAGAATATGATAAAAAACGATGTTATAGCAACTATAGATTTTAGTGGACAGATACTTGATAGTGATAAATTTATTACTAATATAGAGAAACTTGTAAAGAGTGAAAAGGTTAAAGGTATAATTGTTAAAGTGAACTCTCCGGGTGGTGCTATCACTCCATCATTTAATATTTACAATTATATTATGACGATAGAAAAACCTGTATATGTAGCGATGGATTCAGTTGCAGCGTCAGGTGGATATCTTATAGCACTTGGAGCTGATAAAATATATGCAATGCCAACAACTATTACAGGTTCGATCGGTGTTATCATGAGTCTTGTGAATATGGAAGAACTTTTTGATAAGATAGGTATAAAGAGTGTTGTTTTAAAGAGTGGTAAATTTAAAGATATCGGCAATCCAGATAAGACTATGACAGAAGAAGAAACTGCGTTAATGATGGAAGTGATTAACGATATGTATGAACAGTTTGTGAATGCTGTTGCTTCAAGACGTAACTTACAAGTAAGCGAAGTTAAAGAGGTTGCAGATGGAAGAATATTTACAGGTAGCATGGCAGAAAAATTAAAGTTAGTAGATAATCTAGGTTCGTATAACGATGCGTTTGTAGATATGAAGATAGCGTTAGAAAACGATAAATTAGAACTTTATGAGTATAAAGAAGAGAAGGTATTTCTAGATAAATTAATTAGAGGCACAGGGATAGATAAATTAATTGAAACAAATAGTGGTGCAGGATTTTACTATTTAATGAAATAAACTAGATGATATTTTTAGGAGATATTAGGAACTGTTGAATATTTTAAAATAATAATTATAGGTTGAATATATAAAGCAGTAGATAAGATATTTTGGGGAGAGTATTATTGTTTGGAAAAGTTAACTCATCTTACCTATTAGGTATAGATTCATTGAAGGTAGATATTGAAGTTGATATTTCAAATCAAGGTATGCCACAATTTTCTATTGTTGGTCTTGTTGAAAACTCAGTTAAGGAGAGTCGTGAGCGAGTACGTTCAGCACTCAAGAATTTAGGATACAATTTATTTGGTAAACCTATAGTAATAAATTTAGCACCAGCAGATTTCAGAAAAGAGGGAACGCATTTTGATTTAGGTATAGCAATCGGCTTACTGATCGCTGCTGGGTATATCGAGAATAAGGAAGTCGAAGATACTGTGATATTAGGTGAGCTTTCACTTGATGGAAAGTTAAGATCTGTATCAGGTGTTCTTCCTATAGTTGAGTATAGCAAAAAAAACGGCTTTAAGAATGTTATCCTACCTTCAGGAAATCTTAAAGAAGCACTTTTTATAGATAATATAAATATCTACCATTCAGATAATCTTCAAGACATTATATACCATTTAAAAAATGAAAAACCACTTATACCACATCGTAGTGATATGGAGATAGTGGATAGTTACGATATAGATTATGAGCATGATTTTGAAGATGTTAAAGGACAGTTTGCAGGCTGTAGAGCGATAGAGATTGCAGCAGCAGGTAGACATAATATTATTATGATAGGTTCACCGGGATCAGGTAAAACGATGATGGCGAAACGAGTTCCCTCAATTTTACCACCGTTAACATTTAATGAATCTTTAGAGACAACAAAGATCCATTCTATAGCAGGATTGTTGAGACGACAGAACGATTTAGTTTGTACGAGGCCGTTTGTTTCTCCTCACCATACAGCGAGTAATGTTGCTATAATCGGTGGTGGGAGTAAGGCAACTCCGGGACAGGTATCGATAGCTAATGCAGGAGTTTTATTTCTTGATGAGATGCTAGAGTTTGATAAAAATGTTTTAGAAGTTTTACGTCAACCGTTAGAAGATAGAGAGGTAACTATTGCCCGAGCAGGCAGAACGGTTACTTATCCTGCAAACTTTATGTTGATCGGTGCGATGAATCCTTGTCCGTGTGGATATTACGGTGATAGCAGTAAAGAGTGTGTATGCTCAAGAACAGCGATTGACAGATATAGAGCAAAATTATCAGGCCCACTGTTAGATAGGATTGATATGCACATTTACATTTCATCTGTAGCACATGATGATCTTATCTCTTTAAATAAGGGGGAGAGTTCTAAAACGATTAGAGAACGAGTTATGAAAGCACACGAGATACAGATTGAAAGGTTTGTTGATACGAATATAAATTTCAATTCAGATATGGGTGAGAAGGATATCAAAAAGTTTTGTATATTAACAACTGAAGCTGAGGATATTTTATATAAGGCGTTAAAAAGTTATAACTTGTCGGCAAGAGCATATTCAAAAGTGATTAAAACAGCGAGAACGATTGCAGATATTTCAGGTGATATTGATATAGGTAAAACACATATACTTGAGTCTTTACAATATAGATTTAACGATGCAACCTAGACGGGTATTAATTTTATTTACGTTCACTATAGTTACAATTTTACTTTATTAAAATATTGAGTGCATAGATTTTACGATGTGGCATAGACTGGTATTAATTTTATTTACGTTCACTATAGTTACAATTTTACTTTAT
>CAMRDM010000024.1 GCA_947041225.1 uncultured Deferribacteraceae bacterium
TTCCAACCACCTACCATTTTTATTAATGCAGTTTTGCCTTCATTATCTCTAATATCTAAATCTGCACCGTTTGCGATTAAGTAATCTATCATCTCTATATTTTTAGTAGCTGACGCATACATAAGTGCAGTGTCGCCGTACTCATTTTGAATGTTAAGTTTAGCACCTTTATCTACTAAATATTTTAAAACATTTATACTGCGTTCAAGTGATGATGAGATTAAAGCAGTATTATTATCACGTCCGATAGCATTTATATCTGCTCCTTTATCAACTAAATATTTTATCATCTCAAGATTATCTCTAATTGTTGGCATTTCAAGAACTGTGCTATTATTCATATCACGACTGTTTATATCTGCTCCATGCTCAATTAAATATTTTACTATATCAAAATATTCACTGTTTGATGCGTTCATTATAGGCGTATTACCGTGATCATCTTTAACATTAATTTCTGCTCCATGCTCTATTAAAAGTTTCGCTATAAGGCTTCTTTCTCCCTCTGACATATCAAGATACTCTACCCACTCATCTTCCATACTCACAGAGTAATTACCACCTAATAATGATAGTAATAACGGAGTAGAGTTATACTTATCACGAGTATTTACATCTGCTCCTTGTTTGATAAGTGAACGAACTTTCTCAACTTCTGCCATAGCTGATGCTTCTAAAAGCTGTTTATTTATATCATCACTCGCTTCACTCATATTCGTCGATAGTAAGAAAAACATATAAAACACCCCTATTATAAATACTCTTAGATGATACAAACTAATCATAATATCCCCTCATTTACACCTTTTACAACATCAATACTACCAGTAAAAACAGTTACCACTCAATAACTTAGATAGATTACTTTGAACCATGTTTCTCTAGATATTCAATAACTTTTTTATCCCCTTTTTCTGATATAATATCAAGAGCTGTTCTGCCTTTACTATCCTTGATATTAACATCAGCTCCTTTTAGAACTAAAAAACTTACTATATCTAAACGTCCTGAACTTGATGCTTTCATTAACGCTGTTGAACCTTCAATATCCTGAGCATTTACATCTGATCCTTTATCTATTAGTAGTGCTACAATATTTAAATGTCCATCTCTTGAGGCTAACATCAACGCTGTTGCTCCACTATCTATATGTTTAGAATTAACATTTGCACCGTTCTCTATTAGATATTTTACAACCTCTAAATGTCCATCTCTTGATGATAACATCAACGCTGTACCACCGTAATTTTTCAGATCTACATCTTTCTTAATAAACAACTCAACAATATCAATATGTCCGTAATTTGATGCAAATATTAATGACTTGCCACCATCTGTTTTTATATCTGCACCTGATTTTAATAAGAACTCTACAATTTCAAGATGTCCGCCACCTGATGCTAACATTATAGCCGAACCACCATCATCTGATCGTATATTTATATCTGCATCTGATTTAACTAAAAAACGGACTATATCGAAATTACCCATCTGTGATGATAACATTAACGCCGTCGTACCGTAATTATTCTTAACATTAACATCTGATCCTAACTTAACTAAAAACCTAACTATATCTAAATGATTTTTATTTGATGCCCACATTAATGGCGTCCAGTCATCTTTATCTTTTATGTTTACATCTGCACCAGATTTAACTAAAAATCGTATGACATCTAAATTACCCATTACAGATGCCCAGTATAATCCAGTTTTATTATCACGATCCTTACTATTAACATCTACCCCTTTACTAATAAAATATTTAACAATATCTAAGTTGCCACCGTACGATGCAGAGATCAACGGTCTTGCTCCATCAACCTTAATATCTTTACTCAATGTTGTAAGATATCGAACAATATCTAAATGTCCTGCACTTGATGCAGAGATCAACAGTCTTACTCCATCAACCTTGATATCTTTACTCAATGTCGTAAGGTAGCGAACAATATCTAAATGCCCTAAATTTAATGCTAACATTAACGCTGTTGAACCTTTAATATCCTGAGTATTTAAATCTGCATTTGAGTTAACTAAAAATCGTACAACCTCTAGTCGTCCGTTAATAGATGCAACCATCAACGCTGTTCTACCTTCAATATCCTGAGCATTTACATCTGCACCTGCATTTACTAATGATCTCACAATCTCTAAATATCCTGCACTTGAGGCAACCATCAACGCTGTTCTGCCACTAATATATTTATATCTGTTATCTTGACTGTTAACATCAACACCTTCTTTGATAAGTGAATTAACTTTTGAAAGTTTACCATCACTTGACGCTTCAAATAACTGTGCAGTTAAATTATCTGTTTTTACTACTTTAAAATCTGTTGATACTTGCTCGTTTGCCTCTAATCCATCAACTGATATAAATAAAAATAAAACCATACAAAAAACTAAAACTGTTAATACCTTTAAACGATTACAAATCAACATTACCATTCCCCACATATATCATTTATTTATAACTCTATTTATTTTTTAAACTCTTATTTAATAACTCTACCATATCTGATCGTCCATATCTCTTCGCCGTATCTATCATAGTTACACCTTCATCATTCTTAATATTTATATCTGCTCCTAACTCAATTAGTACAGATACTATCTCTTGATGATCTTCCATAACTGCAAGCCATAAAACTGTTCTGCCACTATTATCTTTAATATTAATATCTGCACCTTGATCAACTAATAAACGTATAATATCAATATTCTGATTAAGCCCACTTATTGATGCTGACATAAGTGCAGTGGAATTATAACCATCTTTAGCGTTAATATCTGCACCTGATTTTAGAAGCAAACGTACAATATTTAGATGTCCTTTCCATGATGCAATATTTAACGCTCGCTCACTCAAAACTTCTGCATTAATATCAATACCATTACTTATTAAATATTTTACTACATCTATATGATTATTTCTTATTGCATTATTTAAAGCTCTATTTACTTGTCCATTTTTAAGAGTTAAATCTGCACCATTCTTAATCAAATATTTAACCACTTCTAAATTTCCATTGGTTGATGCTACCGTTAAAGGGGTTCGCCTATACTGATCCTCTTGATTAATATCTGCACCAGATTTAATACTCTTCTTAACTTTATCTAAATCGCCTGCACTTGACCAATTTAGAAGTGTCATATATTTTGTATCTGCACCTTGATCTAATAAATATTTAACTACCTTTAAATGTCCGTTGTGTGACGCACGCATAAGTGCTGTACCATACCCGTTATCAATATTAATATCTGCACCCGACTTAACACTATCCTTAACTTTAGATAAATAACCTGCACTCGCCCAATCAATAATTGTCATACGATCTGTCTTAGCACCAGCATCAATCAAATATTTAACAACCTCTAAATTGCCACGACTTGAGGTTATCTGTAGAATTGTTTCATCGTTATTCTCATCTGTAAGCTCAAGGTTAATATCCATATCTATTAAATATTTTAATATCTCTATTGAACCGTTATTAAAGGCAACAAATGTCAACGGTGCTTCAAAATGTCGCCCCATTAAATATCCACCCATAAGATTAATATTCGCTCCATCTTTAATACACTTCTTTACGCCATCAAGATTATTTCTTTCAACATAATATAAAAGTTTATGATCTAACTCACTAATGTTTTTATCACTATTATTATCTGTACTTGGAACAGTTTGAGCGTAAATAATCGTTACTGTAAACTGTAATATAATTATGATTGATATTAATAATTTAGAAAATTTCATCTTATATACCTAACTTATATTATTCTATTTCTTAATGCTTTTCAGATATTCAACTATCTTTGTTTGTTTATTTTCCTCTGCAAAACTAAGCGCTGTTACATCATCAATACTTTTAATATTAACATCAGCTTTATTATCAACCAATAATTTTACAATCATATATTTGCCGACACTTGATGCCATCATTAATGCTGTCCGTCCAAAATTATCAACACTATTTACATCAGCTCCTAACTGTAATAACAGTTGAACCGTATCGTAATTGCCATCTGTGTGTGACGCATTAATTAACGCTGTGTAACCGTAAGAATCGTTATCCTTAGCATTGATATTTGCACCACTATCAACCAGTAAACGGATAATATTTTCATGTCCCATCTCTGCTGTAAATATTAACGCTGTGTAGCCTCTATCGTAACTTTTTACATCCCCACGCTCATCTGTAATAGCCTCAAGATCTGCTCCTTTATCTATTAAAAAACGCACAACTTCAAGATGATTATTAGATGATGCTCTCATTAATGATGTAAATCCTACATACTCACTTTTACTATTAATATCTGCACCGTTCTCAAGAAGCAAACGCACGATATCAATATTGCCATTGTATGATGCTAAATGTAAAGCTGTACCAGATAATGATGTGATTTCAATATCTGCACCCTGTTTGATAAGATGTTTTACTATATCAATATGGCTGTTATCGGCTGCGTACATTAAAGCTGTAAACCCTCTACTTGTATCCACAACATTAATATCTATACCTTGCTTAATAAAGGTTTCAACATCTGCTAATTTACCAGTTTTTGCTGCATCTAAAAACTGTGTGTTTAAACTATCTTCTATATAAACGCTATCCATATTAATATCTGCTCCAGCATCAACAAATACTTTTACCATTTCTAAATTGCCCGCACTTGATAGAAGCATCAATATCGTATTCTCTTCAGCATCAACTCCATTAATATCTGCACCATTTTCTATTAGATATTTAACAACTTCAACATGTCCCTCTCGTGCTGCAAATAATAAATTAGAGCCATACACACTCTTATAATGAGGATTCAAATCCTTTGATACTAAATATTTCAAAATCTCTAACTGTCCATAATATGAAGCATTCATTATAGGTGTTTTAAAAGTAGATGCGTCGCTATAATTTATATCTGCACCGTTATCAATTAGATACTTTACAACATCTAAATGACCGTTATTTATAGCAACTAGTAACGGAGTGTTGCCCTCGCCATCTATAAAATTAATAATAGCTCCTGCTTCATGAAATGATTTAACTGCCTCTAAATTACCATCTTTAGCATATTGGATAAGTGATGAATTCAATAAGTTGTCCCCTAAGAGATACTTTACTATATCAACATGTTTATATCTCTGTGCATATACAAGTGCTGTATCACCACTCTTCTCTTTTATACGAATATCTGCTCCATGTTCAGCTAGGTACTTAACGATATCTAAATGTCCTCTCCATGAAGCATAAATCAACGCTGTATAACCATCTCTAGTTTGAACATTAACCTCAGCACCTTTTCCAATTAGGTACTTAACGATATCTAAATGTCCACTATATGATGCCTCAAGAAGTGCTGTGTTGTAACCCTCTTTACTATTAACATCTGCACCGTTCTCTATTAGAAAACGTGTGATATCAAGATATCCCCTTGTAGCTGCAACTATCAATACTCCAGCAGTTACATCTGCACCCTTTGATATAGTTTTCTGTACACCTGCAAGATTGCCGTCCCAAGTGTAATCAACTAGTAATTCCTGCAACTCTTCTTGAGTTTTTGGTTTACATCCAACTACTGTTATGCTTAACAATATCGTTAATATCATTAATACGAAAACTCTCATTAAATATATGATCCCCTGTTTAACACTATTATTTACAACTAATTTCGTTGTCATTAAGTATTATTGTTTTATCGTTATTATTAATATATGCACCGTTCTTAATCAAATAATCTACAATATCTAAATTTCCTTCCCTCGTTGCTGAGAGTATAGCTGTGTCGCCATCGTTCGTCTCAAGATTGACATTAGCACCGTTATCAACTAGATACTTAACAACAATGAAATGTCCCGTGTATGAAGCAGATATAAGCGACGTGCTACCATTATGTTTAGCATCTAAATCAACTCCACTCTCTACTATAAAACGTACTATATCTATATATCCCCTAGTTGATGCAACATATAAAACTTCAGCAGTTATCTCTGCACCTTTTGATATACTTTCCTGAATACCATCAAGATCGCCGTCCCAAGTATAATCAATAAGTAAATCGTTTAACATTTTAATATTTTTTCTTTTATTTTTTACTTTGCTTTTAACTTTATATACTACCAATATAATAAGTGGTATCGCTAACACTAATAATACAAAAAATAATATAATAAACATTATCGCTTTTATAAATCTCATTAAATATCGTCTACCTATTATCTATTTTTTTACACTCGTTAAATACTCTTGAATCTCTGCACTCTCATCGCCACTTGCTTGATCATACGCTGTACGATTATCCTCGTTTCTAACATCTAAATCTGCACCTTGTTCACTCAAATATTTAACTATATCTAAATGTCCAGCACCATACGATCCACCACTTGTTGCCCACATTAACGCCGTGTAGTTACTGTTATCTACTTTATTAACATCAGCACCTTTTTCAACTAATATCTTGACAACTTCTAAATTGCCTTTACCCGATGCTTCCATTAATGGAGTTGTACCTTCAATATTAGATGCTTCAAGATTTGCTCCATTCTCTACTAGATATTTAATAACATCTATATGTCCATTGTCTATCGTACCTGATAATGTTGAACCAAACTCATCGTATGAATGTAGAACCGCTCCTTTTGATACTAGATATTTCAAGATCTCTAAATGTCCGTTAATCGCAGCACTATCTGTTGGACTGCCTCCATATTTTGATTCTAAATTAATATCAGCACCTTTATCTAACAAATATTTAACCAGTTCAAAATTACCTCTCAATGCAGCGTTTGATATCGCTGTACCTGTGTCAAATGTATAATAATTAATATCTGCACCAGCTTTTATAAGCGATTTCACAGCCTCTGTATTGTTATCAAACGAATATCTTAAAAGAGCCTCGTTCATATCTTCCGACTCTTTAATAAAATTACTCACTGGTAAAATATCATCGTCTATATCTTTTGTTGTGATATTATCAACTGTAATATTATCTGTTGTAATATCTTCTGTTGTGATATTGTCAACAGTGATACTTGTATTATCTATACTCGTATTATCAACCACTACTTTATCAGCTGAATTTTTCTTCTTACACCCTATAACAGTAATAACCACCAACGCCATTAATAAAACAATCTTTAAAACTCTCATCACACTCTCCACATAATTATAATAAATTTTATTGTAAAAATATTACTCTGCTTTCTGCTTACTATTCAAATACTCAACAATCTTAATGTATCCTTGATCTTTTGCAATCTGAGTAGCTGTATCACCACTCTTCTCTTTTATACGAATATCTGCACCTTTTCCAATTAGGTACTTAACAATATCTAAATGTCCAAAATATGATGCTAAGGGTACAGCTGTGTCGCCCCCATTCGTCTCAGGATTAACATTAGCACCGTTATCAACTAGATACTTAACAATATCTAAATGTCCATACCTAGAAGCAGATATAAGCGACGTGCTACCATTATGTTTAGCATCTAAATCAACTCCACTCTCTACTATAAAACGTACTATATCTATATATCCCCTAGTTGATGCAACATATAAAACTTCAGCAGTTATCTCTGCACCTTTTGATATACTTTCCTGAATACCATCAAGATCGCCGTCCCAAGTATAATCAATAAGTAAATCGTTTAACATTTTAATATTTTTTCTTTTATTTTTTACTTTGCTTTTAACTTTATATACTACCAATATAATAAGTGGTATCGCTAACACTAATAATACAAAAAATAATATAATAAACATTATCGCTTTTATAAATCTCATTAAATATCGTCTACCTATTATCTATTTTTTTACACTCGTTAAATACTCTTGAATCTCTGCACTCTCATCGCCACTTGCTTGATCATACGCTGTACGATTATCCTCGTTTCTAACATCTAAATCTGCACCTTGTTCACTCAAATATTTAACTATATCTAAATGTCCAGCACCATACGATCCACCACTTGTTGCCCACATTAACGCCGTGTAGTTACTGTTATCTACTTTATTAACATCAGCACCTTTTTCAACTAATATCTTGACAACTTCTAAATTGCCTTTACCCGATGCTTCCATTAATGGAGTTGTACCTTCAATATTAGATGCTTCAAGATTTGCTCCATTCTCTACTAGATATTTAATAACATCTATATGTCCATTGTCTATCGTACCTGATAATGTTGAACCAAACTCATCGTATGAATGTAGAACCGCTCCTTTTGATACTAGATATTTCAAGATCTCTAAATGTCCGTTAATCGCAGCACTATCTGTTGGACTGCCTCCATATTTTGATTCTAAATTAATATCAGCACCTTTATCTAACAAATATTTAACCAGTTCAAAATTACCTCTCAATGCAGCGTTTGATATCGCTGTACCTGTGTCAAATGTATAATAATTAATATCTGCACCAGCTTTTATAAGCGATTTCACAGCCTCTGTATTGTTATCAAACGAATATCTTAAAAGAGCCTCGTTCATATCTTCCGACTCTTTAATAAAATTACTCACTGGTAAAATATCATCGTCTATATCTTTTGTTGTGATATTATCAACTGTAATATTATCTGTTGTAATATCTTCTGTTGTGATATTGTCAACAGTGATACTTGTATTATCTATACTCGTATTATCAACCACTACTTTATCAGCTGAATTTTTCTTCTTACACCCTATAACAGTAATAACCACCAACGCCATTAATAAAACAATCTTTAAAACTCTCATCACACTCTCCACATAATTATAATAAATTTTATTGTAAAAATATTACTCTGCTTTCTGCTTACTATTCAAATATTCAACAATCCTAATATATCCTCGATCCTTTGCGATCTGAGTAGCTGTTTCACCAGTATATTCAATAGCAGTATTTACATTTATACCTTGCTCAACTAGATACTTAACAATATCTAAATATCCTCCAGTTGCTGCTGCAATTAATGCGTTTCCTTCTTCAAAAGTTTCTTCATGAATATTCGCACCTTTCTCTACTAAAAATTTAACTAATTTTAGATTTCCAGATCGTACAGCGTTAATCAATAAACTTCCATTAGTCGCATTAATATCTATTGATGGTAATAACGATTTAACTTTATCCTTATCTCCAAGCCTTGCCCAAATATTGATACCTATACCTGATTGATCTGCACCGTTTTCAATAAAATGTTTTAATGTCTTCATGTTTCCATAAAAGAATGCAACATCTGTTACTGTATCGCCGTGTGTATTTTTAGCATTAATATCCATTCCTTTTGATAATAGATATTTGACAATCACTAAATCACCTTTCTTTGTTGCTCTAAACAGTGCTGTTTCTCCTGAATTATCAGCAACATTAATATCTGCACCTTGCTCTACTAAATATTCAACAAGTTTTAAATTGCCACTGTACGATGCACTCATTAATGCTGTTAACCCGTAACTTTCTTTACCGTTCACATCTGCACCTTTATCAACTAGAAATCTAACAACCCCTAAGTCTCCATAACCTGCTGGATATCTAATCGCTTTCGTTGTAATTACAGCTCCATTTTCTATTAAATATTTTGCAACATTTATATGTTTGTTAGATAATGATGCCTCTAAAGGAGTGAAACCTTTACTGTTCGGTAAATCAATACTCTTACCGTTTTTTATATCAGCTTTAACTTTTTCTAAATTACCGATCGCTGCCCAATCTGCCGTTTTCATCTTACTTATATCTATACCTTTTACGATCAGGTAGTTAGCTATTTTTGGATTACCATTACTTATAGCTGTATCAAATACAGTAACTCCCTCATTACTCTTGCCATCTATTTTTGCACCTTTTTCAACTAATAATTTAACCATCTCGTAATTATCAGACTCTACTGCTATCATTAATGGAGTGCCTTCATACTCTGGCGAAGTCTCTAAATTTGCACCGTTTGAGATTAAATATTTAACCATCTCCATATTATCAACTCTTACCGAATAAGTTAACGGACTGTTACCTTCTTCATCGTAACTTTGATCGTTGATATTTGCTCCTAAACCTAAATATATTTTTACACCTGTTAGATTGTCTCCTCTAACTGCCTCTTGTAATAATGTGTTAAGTTCATAATCACTTAGAACCTCACTGTTAAGTGTACTATTATCAATCGTGATATTATCAGTTGTAGCATTATCAATCGTAATATTATCAATCGTAATATTATCCGTTGAAATTTTATCAACAAATGGAGCGTTGTTTAACGGTTTTTTCTTACATCCTATAACCGTAACCATAGCTACAATAAGTAGCATTATCACAATCATTAATCTTGAAACTTTCATAACTATTTTTCTCCTTTACTTAATACTTTTTAAATATTTTACGATCTTTTTATGTCCGTTAGATATCGCTATATCTATAGCTTTACTGCCATCATCATTCTGTATATTTATATCGGCACCTTGCTCAACTAAATATTTAACAATCTCGAAGTCGCCTCTATTTGTTGCAAATATTAACGGTGTACTACTGTAACTGTTTTTAAAATTTACATCAGCACCACTCTCTACTAAAATCTTAACTATCGCTAAATTGTTCGGATAACTTATAGCTGAATAATTGTTATCAACTTTTACATTCACATCAGCTCCGTTTGCTAACAGATACTCAACAATCGCTATCTGCTCCTTCTCAACAGCCGATATTAAAACTGGTTTATTCATATTTATTGAATTCACATCAGCACCACTATCCACCAAAATCATTACCATCTCTAAACTTTTTGCAACAGTTATAGCTGTATACTTTTCAGCACCGATACCGTTCACATCTGCACCGTTATCAATTAAATATTTTACAATATCAACTTGTCCATTACTAACAGCACTTATTAAAGGTGTTTTACCGTACTCATTTTCCGTATCGCTACCTGATACAAAATTTACATCCGCACCATTTGCAACTAGATACTCAACTATATTTATATGTCCACCCCAAGATGCTGACTCTAAGGCCGTATAGTAATCTTCATCATTTAATGTGCTTGATGAATTTAAATCTACACCTGATTTATGTAACTCCTTAACCTTATCTAAATTACCGATCGCTGTCCAATCTGCAACCCTTAACTTACTCGTATCTATCCCTTGCATAATTAAATACTCTGCAATTAACGGATTACCTTTTCGTATCGCTGTATCAAATATAGTTATCTTCTCGTTATTTCTTGCATTTATATTTGCACCTTGCTCAACTAAATTTATAACCATATCGTAATCATTATTATTTATAGCTATCATAAGTGGCGTGCCATAAGTATCTGCCTGCATATCTATATCTGCACCGTTCTCTATAAGGTAATTTACTATATCTAAATTACGGATCATAGTGGCATGAGTTATCGCACTATACCCCCACTCATCAGAACGCTTATCGTTAATATCTGCACCTTTATCTAAGCTTGACTTAACTCCTGCTAAATCATTTTTCATAACTGATTTATTCAGTAAGAAATTAAGCTCCGAAACAGTTAATATTTTCGCTGTGCATGAAGTTAATATCATCAGAAATGATATTAATAGTAACACTACTAATCTTATTGATATCATTGTACAAACCCCTAGTACTATTTTTTTATCGGTGTCTTTATTATCTCTAACTTTTTAAACTTAATAGTGATTTTCTGTCCAGTAGAAAATATAAAATCATAGTTATATATATCATCTTTATAAATTTGAAATAGGTGTATAATTAAATCATCTTTATCTAAATATTTATCTTCATATTTAAATTTAATTGATAATACATCTTGAAAAATAAATTGATAATTAAAATCATGATACGGCCCTAAAAAATTCATAATTAACTCTTCTTTTTTACCGTTTGGTTTAAATGAGTATTTAAATGATGTGAGCCAAGCATCATGTAACGACTCTTTAGTTTCAATAGAATAAAACTTGTAATCAGTTATAAATGATCTAATGTTTTCTGGTATTAAATCTTTAATTAATGCTGTGTCTTCTAAATACTCATCAATTTGCCAATAACCTTTTTTATAATAATTTTTAACCATTATTTCAACCTCTCTAAATATTCAACAATCTCTATATATCCACTATCCTTAGCATACGATATCGCAGGCTCGCCACTAAGTGATCCATCTGACATTCCTGATTTTAAATCTATATCAGCACCGTTATCAACTAAATATTTAACAATATCTAAATGTCCATCAAACGATGAAAGCATTAATGCTGTTTGTCCATACATATCCTGTGTATTAACTTTAGAACCTGATTTAATTAGTAACTTAACAATCTCTAAATGTCCGTTACTTGATGCCTCAATTAAAGCTGTTGTATCACTATAAGCTTGTAGATTAACATCTGAACCTTGCTTGATTAATCTACTAACTTTATATATATCTCCAGATTGAGAGGCATCAATTAATGAGCTATCTATCGCACCATGCTTGATAAGTAGTTGAGCAATCTCATCATGTCCATTTTGTGATGCTTCATTTAAAGCAGTGATATTACCATACCGTCTGCTTGCATTCACATCAGCACCCTCATCTATTAGATATTTTACAATCTCTAAATGTCCGTAAAATGATGCTGTCATAAGTGGAGTATTACCCATCATATCGCCATTTTCTGTTTTGATATTAACATCCACTCCGTTTGATATATTCTGCTGTACACATTTTAAATCTCCGTTTTTAGCTGATAAATATATATCGCCACATTTGATAGTTTTATCAATCTGTGCAACTTGAACATTCTTATTATTACTAACTGATGAAACGTTCAAACTTTCTAAATATTTTATAACTTCTGGATATTTATCAGATCTACTAATAGCGTACTCTAAATAAGTTTCACCATCACTCATCTTAGCTGTTGCATCAGCTCCATTTTCTATTAAATATTTTAACACATCTAGCCGTCCATACTGTGATGCTTCAATAATCCCATTACTCATATTCTCATCATCTGCACCGTTTTTTATAAGATACTCTACAACCTTTAAATGTCCATTACTTACTGCTCTAAGGAAAGGAGACATTCCATAATCATCTTGTTGATTTATGTCTTCTCCGTTTTTGACACTCGATTTAACTTTCTCTAAATCGCCTATAGATGCCCAAATCTCAAGATATGCTTCAGCTCCAACTGATACAAGATAATAAACTATTTCTGGTTTATTCATAACCCCTGCAAAAAAAACAGCCGTACTATATGAGTAATCTCTCGCATCAATATCTGCACCGTTATCTACTAAATATTTTACTATATCTAAATATCCACCCATTGATGCACTCATTAATGCTGATTGATTTAAATCTCCACCACCACTATTATATTGAAAGTTAATATCTGCACCGTTTTCAATAAGGTATTTCACAATCTCTAAATGTCCATTACTTGAGGCTAACTGTAACGCTGTCTCACCATTTTCATCTAAAGCATTAATATCAATATCTTTATTAACTAGTTTTTTAATATCAACTAAATTACCGTTCTTAGATGCTTTAAATATCTCAATACTTATATTGTCGTTACTTTTCTTGCTCTCTGTTGCAACGATTACAGAAGGATCATTAACTGTTTCAACTCTCTCTACGTTCTGCTCAATAGCACTATTATCAACTGTTGCAACTTTCTTTTTACAACCAACTAGCACCACCACTGATAACAACACTAATAACATAATCAATTTATAGTATCTCATATTATACCTTCCTCTATCTTAATTATCACTCAATGTTTATTAAAAATATATACTACTTCAAACTCTCTAAAACTGTTATACCTTTCGTGTCTACACCCTTATCTATTAGATACTTTACAACCTCTAAATGTCCGTTATCTGAGGCAATCATTAAAGCTGTAATGTTATCAAACATATCTGTAAGAGTCATATCTGCACCGTTATCCACAAGATATTTTACTACATCTATATGTCCGTTACCTGATGCGAACATTAAAGGTGTTTTACCTGAAGAACCTTTACTATCAACATTAGCACCTTGTTTAATTAGATATTTAACTATCTCTAAATATCCATTATTTGATGCAACCATTAATGGTGTTCCCTCACCATGATTATCCTCTTTAGTTATAACTGCTCCTTGTTCAATAAGATATTTGACAACCTCAATATGATTGCTATGAGTAGCGTCCAGTAACGCTGTTCGTCCAACTGAATCCTCAAAATGGATATAAGCACCTTGCTTAATAAGATGTTTTACAATATCTAAATATCCATGACTTGAGGCAACCATTAAAAGTGATTTACCGCCATCATTATCTCTACCACTTGATATGATTGCACCCTTATCTATCAGATACTTAACAACATCTAAATACCCACCCGTTACAGCATAATATAATAATGTGTCTCCACTATCTCCTTGAATATTAACATCTGCACCATCATTCACAAGTGCTTTAATATCTACTAAATTACCGTTCCTTGTTGCCTCAAAAATATCAATACTTTTAATAGTTTCACTAATACTTTCAACGTCAGTCTGTACAACTTCAACTTGTGCAATAGCACCTTTCTTTTTACAACTCGCAAAGCTCAAGCATATTAATAAAATTAACAAAACTCCGATTTTACTCATCCTTATTACTCCCCTGTGTGTTATCAATACTCTATGTACAACTATTTTATACTCTCTAAATATTTAACAACTTCTATATGTCCATTATGTGATGGCGTTATCAACGCTGTATCTCCATCTTTATTAAAGGTATTAATATAATAACCTTGATCTATAAGATTTTTTATAAATGTTAAATCACCACTCTTTGACGCCTCAAAAACATTAATACTTTTATTATCTGTTTTATCTATCTTTACAGCTTGATTTCTATAGCTAACTAATATAATTACTAATAATAAAATCAATAATAACAGTAGCTTAGAATATCTCGCAATAACATCACTCCATTAAGTATTATCAATAACCATATTATTTTAACATATATATAACGAAATTATAAGAGAAATGTTAAATAAAATCGTATATTTTACGATAATTATTAATATAGCAAAATACCGTCAATATAACTTCTATCTACACTCTTTAAAAGTTATAATTGACGATATGTATCTGTTATATATAGTTATCATTTTATTATCTTTTGGAGATCATTTATGTTTAGATTTATTATGTTACTACTAATCTCAATATCTACAATATCATCTCTCATAAGTTGTAAACAACCTGAAGCTCAGGCAACTAATATTGATAGTAATATCAATATTAATATTAAAGATAAAATTAATATGGTAACTACTGAACATAAAGATATCTACTCTATAGCGTTACTCAAAACTGCTCACGCTCTTGATCGTGCTAATGTTGATAGTCTACTGATGAACGGTGTTGATGTAAACGGAGTCAATGAACGTAGTAATGGTGATACGATTATTATAACATTGCTTAAAAATACCAATAGCCCGTACATATCTAAAGATAATAATAAAAATGCTATCATAATGCTTCTTTTTAGTAATGCTATAATCAATATAAACATTCAAAATAAAAGAGGAGACTCTGCACTACATCACAGTTTAGGTATAGATAATAACTCTCTTACAAAGATGTTTTTACAGCTAGGTGCTGATGTTAATACTAAAAATATCTACGGACATACTCCACTTATGAGTGCTGTAAAAGATATTAAAAATATCGAACTTGTTAAGCTATTAATAAATGCTGGTGCTGATATTAATGCTATTGACGAAACTGGTATGACTGCTCTTGGATATAGCGTGTACCACCATGAAGATAATAATAGTATCGAGATAACTAAACTTCTGCTAAGTTCTGGTGCAAAAGTTAATCGTGATAACAAACAAGCAACAACAGCTTTAATGCACGCTGTTAAATCTGGTAATTATAATAGTGCAAAACTATTAATTGATGTCGGTGCTAAATTTAATGCTAAAAATACAGTAAATAAAACGGCTATTAATTATGCGTATAAACCAGAAATTGTACAACTGTTAATAGATAAAGGTGCGTACTACTCTATTATAGATGCTGTGAAAATAGGAGATATTGAGAAAGTAAATGAGTTTATCAATTTTAGTGGTATCGATGAAAATGATAAAAATCTGCTAATTACTGCAATCCAGTATAACCGTAATGATATCGCTAAATCACTTATAGAACAAGGGTTGCTTCTTAATTTAATACCGTTTGCAGCTAAACAGAAAAATGCTGAAATTGTTAATTTACTAATTCAAAAAGGCATGGACGTCAACGAACCATATCTGAAAAAAAATTCTACTAGTACTACAGCTCTCATCGAAGCATCAACTGTTAAAGGCAATAAAAATATAGTAGAAACCCTCCTTTTTGCTGGTGCTGATGTTAACGCTGTTGAAACCGATATTAATAAAACAGCTTTACATATGGCTATTCAACACAGTGATAACGATACTATAAAACTACTTATTCAATCTAAAGCTAACGTCAATCATATTGATAATGAAGGGAACGCTCCGATTGATATTGCAACTAAAATGAATAACACAGATATCGTTAATCTACTTATTAAAAACGGTGCTCCTAATGATTTAACAAGAGCTATTAAATACGGCGTTAATGATAAAGTTGAGGAACTTCTAACTGTATCTAATAATATAAATGCCGTAGATCAAAACGGTAATACACCTCTAAGCTTAGCTATAAAAGAAAGTAATGTCGAGCTTGTGAAAATAATACTTGATAAAGATGCAAATATTAACCAGATATCATTTATCGATAATTATCACTATGAATACTCTCCGTTAATGATAGCATCTCAAAACGGTAATAAAGAGATAATTAATCTATTAATTGAAAATGGGGCTGATGTAAATTTTGTTAATAACTCATCTATGTCTGCATTGATGGTTGTAACATTTGATCGACATCTAATCTCTCCTGAACAGATAGAGATTATGAAGAGCTTACTCGATGCTGGGGCAAACCCTAACCTATCTATGATCGAAAACGAAACAACTTTAGATAGAGTATGGGGAAATATTGTTGCATCTAAATTATTAATTGATAACGGTGCTGATGTTAATTCTATAGAAACATTTAGTGGCTTTAGTAAACTAATGGGTGCAGCATATAGTAATGATATCGAAATGGTTGAGTATCTACTTAAACATGGTGCTGATCATACTTTTAGAGATTATGAAGAAGATAAAACTGCTTTAATGTTTGCTGAAAATCGTGGCAATAAAAATGTTGTAAAACTACTTATGGACGCTGGGGCAACTCAGTAGATTTTAGTTCTGTAAAAGATTGTTGATTAGATTATTAATTGATGATACAGTAAATTATAATATAGATTAACAAATACTTATTTCAACTTTGAGGATTAAATATGTTCAAACATTTTGTATCATTATTAATATTAATTTTTATAATATTACCTATCGTAAATCATACCGTTACTGGTAGTTATGCGAACGATAAAACTGGTAAAAAGATTGATGCTGTTGCAAACGATAAAGGTAAAACTAAAGGTTTAACTAATAACTCTGAAGGTATTGATAAGATTGATAAATATGGTGCAACAAAACTTATTCATGCAGTAAATGAAAAAGATATTGAACTTGCTAAAAAACTTATTAAGCAAGGTGCAAATGTGAACTTTATGCCTGGAGAGTTTTTTCATACTCATGTAGGTTTTCCGTTAATGATCGCAGCAGGGAATGGCGATGTTGAAATGGTTAAATTGCTACTTAAAAACGGTGCTGATGTGAACCTTAAAGATAACTGGAATATGAATGCACTCTTCGGTGTCGTGCTTAATAGATCTATTGATAATGAAACCAATCAATTTAAAGTTATACAGATACTTATTGATGCAGGGGTTGATCTTGAAGTGATAGCTGAAGATAACGGTAATGTTTTAGAGATATCGCAGTATGATGAAACAATATTTAAACTGTTAATTGAAAATGGTGCAGATGTGAATGTTCAGAGTTTGTACGGCTACACCTATCTTGCAAAAGCAGTTGAGAGTAATAGTATTGAGTGGGTTAAATATCTACTTAAAAACGGTGCAGATTATAAGATAAAAAATCGTAAAGATGGCAAAACAGCACTCATGATCGCAAAGGAGAAAGGATATAACGATATCATAGCTGTACTTAAAAAAGCTGGTGCTAAGTAGTAAGTTTTAAACTTAGGATTAGTGATTTAAACGATTAAGTGTTAATGCTTTAAAGTTATAAAATATACAGCTGTACTCTTCTATTTTATACATATATAAATCCATGTTCTTTCAATCTAATTATTTTACTTTTCAATTATCGAATAACTCAATTGTACAACTTTCAACTATCGCAACAACTTAATCGCACGACTTTCAACTATCGCAATAACTTAATTATACGAATTTCAATTACTGTAATAACTCAATTATAGAACTTTCAACTATCGCAACAACTTAATCGCACGACTTTAAATTATCGCAACAACTTAATTATACGATTTTTCAATTACATCAAATTATCTCTGCTACTTTACATTTTTTAAACTTTCAAGATATTTAACCACAGTTGTTTGTCCATTCTCTTTTGCTACATCTAAAGCTATTTGACCTGTATAAACATTTTTATAATTTATAGATGAACCACTATCAACAAATAGTTTAACTAACTCTAAATTACCTTCTCCTGCTGCCCATATTAATATAGTGTTCCCTGTCTCATCTTTAGCATTAACATCAGCACCTGACTTGATTAAATATTTTGCTATATCTAAATGTCCATTCCATAAAGTAAGTGCTAAAACTCCGTTATTAAAAACATTCTTAGCGTTTATATCTGCACCACTATCTATTAAAAATTTTACAACATCTATATTTCCATCATCTGTTGATGCTCTTATCAATGCTGTACTATATTTAAAATCTTTGATGTTTACATCTGCACCTTTACCTATAAGATATCTAACAATATCTAAATACCCATATTTTGAAGCTTGCATTAACGCTGTATCGCCGTAAGATATAACCCCTTCCACCTCAGAAATACCATCAAGCTCTACCTGTTGATTAATCTTCGCACCGTTATCTATTAAATACTTTACAACTTCTAATTGTCCATATTTTGAAGCTATCTGTAACGCTGTATCTCCACCTATTACACTTTCATTAATATCAACATCTTGCTCAATACATTTTTTTACCCCAGCTAAATCACCCTGCTGTGCATAGCTAAGAATATCCTGACTATAGACGGGACTACTAACCATTGATAAAATTAATATTCCTAAATACTTTATAACATTCATTGTTTACCACCCGCAGATTTAAGAAGTCTAGCAATACTATTATAGCCGTCGTTTGTTGCTATAAATAAAGCAGTCATACCTTGCTCGTTCACATAATTAACATCTGCACCATTATTAAGAAGTAATTTAACAATCTCTATATTTCCTTCTTGAGTAGCTAATAATAGAGCATTATCCATACCCTCGCCCTCATAACTTGTATGATTAATATTCGCACCATTTTTAATTAACAGTTTTGCAAATTTCAGATCATCATTCATCGCTGCTAACATCAATAAACTGTATCCATAGAAATCCTCTGAATTAACATCTGCACCATTTTCTACTAATACTTTTATATTATCAAATATAAAATCGCCATCTTCACTATAATACCTACTTACTGCCCTTTGTAGAACATTGTTACCTTGTGCAAAAACATTCGCATCTGCACCTGCATTAATTAACAACTTAACAACTTCATGATTATCCTTAACAACAACCGACCAGTATAATGGAGTATCATCACCATCTTTAGTTGGATCGTAATAACCTTCAACATTTGCACCGTTATCAAGAAGTAGTTTCACAATATTATAACTGTTTGGGATCTTAACTGCGATCGTTAAAACCGTCTCATTATTAGTATCTATGGCATTAAGATTTATACCGCTATTAATAAATTTTTGCACACTAGAAATATCTTTATTTCTAACTGCACGAAATATATCTGTACTTGTTTTTACATTAGAATTATCACGATTATCTGCTTGAACCATTTTATCGTAACCAACTGACAATACAACAAATAATAGTAATAAAATTAATTTTATTTTTTTCACTTTGTCTACTCCCTTATTTGATAATTAATGATTATGGTTATAGCTATTTCAAACTCTCTAAATACTCAACAACATCTGTATACTTCCTTTGAATAGCTATATCTAAAACTGTTATTTCATCATAATTTTTAATATCAATATCAGCTCCATTTTCTACTAAAAACTTAACTATTTCTAGATGTTTTGAAGCGTGCATTAATACTGAGTCTCCATCAAGATCATGTTTATTGATATCTGCACCCTTTTCTACTAGAAACTTTACTATATCTAAATGTCCCTCACGAGAGGCAAACATTAATGCTGTTTCTCCTCTAGCTCCTCTATCCCCTTTCGCAATATCAACACCTTGTTCAATTAAATATTTAACAACTTCTAAGTGTCCATACATTGATGCAAACATTAAAGGAGTTGTTCCATAGCTAGAAAATAAGTTTATATCAGCATTGTTTTCAATCAAATATTTTACAATCTCTAAATCTCCATACTGTGATGCTACATCTAATGCAGAACCTCCATCTCCATTCATACTATTAATATCCTCTCCGTTAGCTATAGCCTTTTTTATACCCTCTAAATCTCTTTTTTCTGCATAATAAACTATATCCTTTCCAGCATTAATATCTGCACCTTTGCTCACTAAATACTCTACAACTTCTGATTTACCATTGTTTAAAGCAGATACTAACGCTGTCTTGCCATCTCTATTTGTAGCATGAATATCTGCACCGTTTTCAACTAGAAATTTTACAATATCTAAATACCCACTCCATGATGCATTCATCAATGCTGTACTATATATATATTCGCTGGATATATTAATATCTGCTCCTTTTTCAACTAAATATTTAACAACTTCTAAATGTCCATTGAGTGATGCTAGTAGTAACGGTATATCTGATGTCTCAAAAGAACCCCAAAAATCAATAGTTGCGCCACTCTCTACTAGATATTTAACAACCTCTAAATGTCCAAACTCGGAAGCATACATTAATGATGTTTTACTAGTTGAGAGTTCTCGAATATTTATATCCTCGATGCTCTTCATATACTCTTGAACACCTTTTAAATCTCCGTACTTAGATGCTTCAAATATATTTGTATGCTCGATAACTTTTTCACTATCTGCAACTTGTGATATATGAGTAGCGTTGTCTATAGTTTTATTATCAATTGTTTCTACAACCTTAACACTTTCAACGCTCGGTATATTAGAATTGTTATCAGTTGATTGAACCTTCTTTTTGCAACCAACTAATGACACTGTACATATAATTATTGCTACTATAATTAATTTTGAATTTTTCACTTTATCTACTCCATTATTTGATAATTAATAATTATGGTTATGGCTATTTTAAACTCTCTAAATACTCAACAACATTTAGGCGTTTTTTTTCTGTAGCCCACATTAATGCTGTTTTATCACTACTATTTTTTATATTAATATCTGCACCCTTTTCTACTAGAAACTTTACTATATCTAAATATCCCTCACGAGAGGCAAACATTAATGCTGTTAAACCTGATTTATCTTTCATATTAATATCTGCACCTTGTTC
>CAMRDM010000025.1 GCA_947041225.1 uncultured Deferribacteraceae bacterium
ATTCAAGTGGAGAGTACTCTACTATTCAAATGCCTCCAGATCTTTTTAGAATAAATACGAAGGTGGAGTTTATTGATGCTGCTACCAACGAGATTAATGATAATAAAAGTACACTACATACGAAGCTCTTAGTTGATGCAGGGTTTCAGTTTCCAGCAAAAATTATTGCAGGTAATTCAACAACAAGAAAGCAGTACGATTTCGGATATTTTATATTAGACTCAGCAGATAATTTATATCATCTATTTTCTATTAAGGATAAACCTTTTATCAGAAAAACAGGGGTAAAGATAGATGAAAATATTATATATATAACTGTTGAAGAGAATAGAAATATTCCTAATTATGGGTTGATAGTAACAGATAACGGTTCTGTGTATAGCTTATTAAAAGATAAGTATAGATTAGATAAATTATCGCTTGGTGCGTACGATCCTTATAATGATAAGCTTAGATATTATCTAAATCCATTAATTATATCTATCACGATCTCGAATGATTATCATGAGAATGTATATATAACAGATAGATCAGGTAATACACTTGCATCACATTTTTATCAATATGAAGATCAGTTATCACCTGTATATAGAGCTATATACGACACTGTTTTCCCATTTCAAATAGGTACAGATAAAAGAAGTTATGCAGGGTATCTTGAGTTTAGATTTTCAAACAATATGATAGATGCGTATCTGTTTACGTTTCTATTAACGATTTTGTATCTTATGTATTTAGTAGTTATTAGAGAGAGAGATAAAGTTATATTTGTAACAGATTTGATCTTGATATTTACAGGAGGAATATACTCATTGTTAGCAATTTTTATTTTAGATGGGATTAGGAGGCATAGTAAATGAATATAAAATTAGTTATAGATTACGGTGTGATAGGTTTATTAGCAGTAATGAGTGTGATCGCATTAGCTGTTGCAATAGAGAGGATAAGATTTTACAAAGAGGTTAATCCGAATGATTATTCAGCTATTCAACTTTACGAGGTAGCATTAACAAAACATCTACATATTATCGCAACGATCGGAAGTAACGCTCCTTATGTAGGGTTATTAGGTACGGTTATGGGTATTATGTATACATTTGTTTCACTTGGCGAGAACTCAACAGGTGGAAATATTCCAGAGATAATGACAGGCTTAGCATTAGCATTAAAGGCAACAGCTGCTGGATTACTTGCTGCTATCCCTGCGATGGTTATATATAATTTTCTACACAGGAAAGTTACTGAACTTATGTTGATTAAGGAGGCGATGTGTGAGAGAGAGAAGCTTTGATTCGATAAATGTTGTCCCTTTTATAGATATCATGTTAGTACTTTTAACGATAGTATTAGCAACTGCAACATTTGTAAAGACAGGTGTAATACCTATAGCTCTACCAGAATCAACATACTCAGAAACAGCGGTTGAAACGGTTACGATCTCTATATCATCAGATGGTGTTTTTTACTATGAAGATAAGAGAGTAGATATTGCTCAATTAAAATCTGTTTTTGTAAGCTTATCAAAAGATTCAAATATTACAGTGCGTGCAGATAAAGAATCATCTGTTCAATTTTTTGCGGAGCTTATGGGGGTACTACAAGAGTTAGGATTTGAAAAAGTTAATTTACAGACGGAAAAGAGTAGTTAGCTATGGTAAGATCAACGATAGAATCTGTTGCAATTCATATAGTTGCACTTGTATTAATTATTATGGGACCTATCGTTAAAGGTGGCGACTCTTACGGTTACGGTACAGGATCGTTATCGATATCTACATCTATTATAACTGGTAATGCTGGTGCATCAGATGAAGCTGCATCTTTAATACAAGAGGAAGTATCAGTTGGTACAGCACAACAAGAAGTTATAAAAAAGATGGAGAAGAAATCAAATAGTAAAGTAGTAGAGAAAGAGAAGAGTAAAGATATAGTAGATAATGAAATAGATAAAAAAGTAGAAGAGAAGATCGTACGAAATGATGAAAGTGGTATAGAGATTGAACGTGAGAAGTTAAAAACTGATACAGATGAGATGAACGAACAGGATAGCTCGCAAGATGAATATAATTATGAGTCTCAATCAGATTACTCTCAAGTAGCATCTATTCCGAAACAATCGTTAGACGGTGTTGTTGGTATGGAAGGTTTAGGTGCTGGAGGTGGTGTTGGAACAGGATCAGATGCTCAAGTTGCAGGTTCAGAACAGGGAGTTATATCGTTAAAAGATGTAGATACAATACCTAGAGCGTTATCAAATATCAAACCCAACTATCCAAAATTTGCAAAAGATAATAGGATTGAAGGACGTGTACTTGTAAGATTTATATTGAATGAAAAGGGCGATGTTGAGTCTCCATTAGTGGTGAAAGCAAGTCCAGTAAATATATTTGAAACATCAGCATTGAAAGCAGTTAGTCAATGGAAGTTTACACCTGCTGTAAAAGATGGTGTGATAGTGAGAGTAGGAATGGTTGTGTCAGTAAAGTTTAAATTAGAAGAGAATTAGATTTACAGAGTATATTAAATTAGATTTAAGGAGTTTGTTTGTGAGTAAAAATTTTATGAAAAAGATTACGGTCTTAGTTTTCCTACTAGTAATAGGATTGGTGAATATAGGGTATGCAAAAAAAGAGGAAAAATCTATCAAGGATATTAAAGATAGTGATCCGTTACCGTTTAGCGATCAGATAATAGTTGGTAAATTAAAAAATGGATTAACATATTATATTAAACAAAATGATTTTCCAGTAAACAAAATTGAGATGCGTTTAAATGTAAGAAGTGGTTCGTTAGATGAGAGTGATAAAGAGAGAGGTGTTGCTCACTTTGTTGAACACATGGCGTTCAATGGTACGAAAAATTTTAAAGGCAATGATGTTATAAAGTTTTTAGAAAAAGTAGGATTAAGTTTCGGTACACATAGCAATGCGTCAACATCAACAGATTTTACAAACTATCAGTTAAGTATTCCATCAGACAATAAAAAATTAATTGAAGACTCATTTAAGATTTTTAGAGATTGGGCAGATGCTATCTCATTTGATGAAAAAGAAATAGAGAAAGAGAAAGGTGTTGTGGTTGAAGAGTTTAATAGCCGTAATGATTCTAGATATAGATTAGGAGTTAAAAGTAGAGAGATACTTTTTAAAGACTCTTTATACGCAGTGAGAGATCCTATCGGAGATATGGATGTGATTTTAAATGCTGATAAAGCTCTTCTTAAAGGTTATTACGATAAATGGTATAGAGCGTCAAATATGTCTATTATAGTTGTTGGAGATATTAATGTTGAGCAGATTGAAAAGATGATTAAAGATACATTTTCATCTCTAAGTGCAGATGAACTATCTCAAAAAGCAGATAAGAATACTCCTGTACAGAAAGGGTTGAGCGTTCATACAATTTCAGATCCAGAAGCTAAATCATCATCTATATCGATTACTTATTTAAAGGATGAGGGTAGGGTTAAAACATTTGCTGATTTAAAGAAACGTCTGTTAGAGCAAGCAAGTGTGAGTATGTTGAATAAACGAGTGTCGTTAAAAATATTAGAGGATAAAAGTGATCTAATAAGTTTCTCTTCAGCGACAAATAATTATTCAGACAATTTATATGTTACACGATTTAATGTCGTAACAACGCCAACAAATATTAATACTGATATAGAGGCTTTGTTAATTGAGATTGAAAACATTAAGCGTAACGGCTTTAATCAACAAGAGTTAGATGAGTTTATATTAAAACAGCAATCAGCATTAACAAGATTTACACAACCAGATTATAAAGATAGTTCAGAGAGAATTGCATCGATGATATCATCATACGATATTAAGAAAGATTATCTAACAGAGTATCATCAAGACAAAATATTGTTCGACAAAATATTGAATGAGAGTAAATTAAGTGATTACAATAAAGCGTTCAATAAGCTTACTGATAACGAAAATAAAGTTGTTTTAGTGAGTGTTCCAGAACGTGATTTAGATAAGGTAGTAGTTGATAGTAAAACTTTTAAATCAATAGAGAAAAAAGTATCTAAGATGAAAATTGATAAGTATAAAGGGATTGAAGCGATCACAACTCTTATAGATAAGAAGATCGTATCGGGTAAGATTAAATCACAGAAGAGATATAAAAATATCGATTCAGATTTGATTGTTTTTGAAAATGGAGCACAATTACTTATTAAAAAAACTGATGCAGATAAGAACAAGTTTATGATTATAGGTAATAAGTTAGGTGGTAAAGCAGTGCTAAGTGATAAGGAAATCATCTTATCATCATTAATGCTTAATACGATAAGAAGCAGTGGATTTAAGGATATTTCTTTAAGTCAGTTAAGGGGATATTTGACAGATAAAAGTGTATCTATAGCACCATCAATCAAGCCAAATACATTCTCATTTGAGGGAGCTGGTGATAGTAACGATATAGAAACAGCATTTCAATTACTCTACAATTATATGACTATCCCTATAATAGATGATAATGTTTTTAATCATCTTATAGATCAAACAGAGATCTCGTTGAATAATGATAAAGAGGATAAATATCAACAGTTTATACGAGAAGCAGTAACGAAGATGTATAACGATAATTATCGTAGAGAGTACCTATTAGAGACAGATTTAGTAGGCTTAAAAAAGAACGATTTATTAGAGATATATAATAAAAACTTTAGAGATATAAGTAACTATAAATTTGTAGTAGTAGGAGATGTGAATAAGGAAGATGTAATTAAATACGCTGAGAAATATATAGCATCATTTCCAAGTAGTAATAAGAAAGCGAGTACTAAATTTCGTAATGTTGATCTTGTAGCAAAGAAAGGGAAATCTGTTGGATACGGTGATGTTGAAGATAAGGCAACAGTGATGATGATGTTCGATAAGGATATAGATTATATCAAGAATGGAGAGTATATCTCTACATTGGTAAGACGTATAATATCTAAAAAATTAAGAGAGAAAATAAGAGAAGATAAGAGTGGTGTATATTCATCAAATGTAATGATACGATACTCAGATTTTCCAGAGGATATGTTATTTGCTCGTATATCGTTTACAACTTCATCTTCTAAAAAAGATGATATCATTAAAGAAACGACTCTAGTGTTTAACGATATTATTAAGAATGGAGTAACTGAAAAAGATTTAGAGATTGCAAAAGCTCAGCAGGTATTACAGCTTGATCAAGCATCTCAGAATAATAAATTTTGGGCAACAAGTATAGCGTCAAATCTTATAGAAGAAGATACAGTTGTATCGGCAGATGAGATGATCGATATTATTGAAACGATTACAATCGATGATATAAATAAATTTATCACAAAATCTATGTCTGATATGAGAAGTTATATTACGATCTATAATAAGGAGAAGTGATATGAGTAGGTTGATTATATTTCTACTGTTTTCATATTTTGTAATTTTTACAGGTAGTGCGTATTCATCAGATATCACAAGAACGCACGGTATATCACTTACAGGTGCGTTAAAATATGATAAAGGGTTTAAGCACTTTGACTATACAGATAAAGATGCAAAAAAGGGTGGTACATTGCGTAGAGCTATAATAGGCACATACGATACTTTTAACACATTTGCATTAAAGGGGATTTCATTTAGATCATCAGGATCGATTTACGATACGCTTTTAAAATCATCACTTGATGAGTCGGTTTCGTACTATGGATTATTGGCAGAGAGTTTAGAGTATCCAGATGATTATTCATGGGTACAATTTAATCTGAACAAAAAGGCAAGATGGAATGATGGAGTTTTTATAACATCAGAGGACGTTCTCTTTACATTTAACACGTTAGTAAAGAACTCTCCATTTCATAGAAATTACTATAATGCAGTAGTAGATGTTAAAATTATAGATAAGCATACGATAAAATTTATTTTTGATAAAAGTGGATTAAATAAGGAGCTACCATTAATTTTAGGACAGATGGTAGTCCTTCCAAAACATTATTGGAAGAGTAAAGATATTTCAAAATCAACATTAGAGCCACCGCTTGGTAGTGGTCCGTATAAGATTAAATCGTTTGTTGCAGGTAAGAGTGTTATCTTAGAGGCAGTTGATGATTATTGGGGTAAAGACCTCCCTGTAAATATAGGACAGAACAACTTTAAAATTATAGCGTTTGAGTATTTTAGAGATCAGACTGTAGCATTTGAAGCGTTCAAAGCAGGACATTTTGATTTTATTTCAGAGGGTTCAGGTAAGCGTTGGTATCATGGATATAAGGGTAGATATTTTGATAGGGGACTAATCAAGAAAGAAGAGATCCCTCATAAAAATCCTACAGGTATGATGGGTATAATTTTCAACACATCGGTAAAACCATTTGATAATATATTGGTAAGAGAAGCTTTAACGTACGCTTACGATTACGAATGGATAAATAAAAATCTATATTTTGGTAATGATATACGACATACAAGTTACTTCTCTAACTCGGAATTAGCGGTTGAAAGTATTCCTTCTAAAGAGGTTGTGGAGATTATTAAAAGAGTTAAGCCAGATGTATCAGATGATGTTTTATATAAGAAGTTTGAACTTCCAAAAACTGATGCAACAGGTAATAACAGATCGAACTTAATGAAGTCTGTTGCTTTATTTGAAGAGGCAGGCTACACAATCAAAAACGGAAAAATGGTTGATAGTTCTGGTAAGCCGTTACAGTTAGAGATAGTTTTAATATCAAAAGCTTTAGAGAAAGATATCCTCTCATTTAAGAACTCATTAGAAAGAATAGGTATAGAGTTTCATATTCGCTATATCGATTCAACTCAATATGTTGAGAAGGTGCGTAATAAAGATTACATGATGATCTACACTCGGATAAAACAGTCGGACTCTCCGGGCAATGAACAACGTAATATGTGGAGTAGTGCAGTAGCGTCAGAGAAAGGTAGTAGAAATTACGCAAAGATAGAAGATAAAGCGATAGATAAATTAATTGATTTAATAGTTGAGGAGAATAGTAGAACTAAGTTAGTTAATTATGTGAAAGCGTTAGATAGATTACTTCTAACAGGTTACTACGCTATCCCAGCAGGTTTTTCAGATAGATATCGTATTGCGTATTTCGATAAATTTAAGAAACCAATAAACCCTCCAGCGTACGGATTAGGGTTTAATACATGGTGGATAGATAGCGAGAAAGAGAGAAAAATAGATGGGATTATCAGTAGATGATTAAGTATATATCGAAACGTTTGCTGTTAATTATCCCGACATTAATAGGGATAATAACAATAAACTTTTTCCTAGTTCAGCTGGCACCTGGTGGACCTATTGACACGATGTTAGCTAAGATGAGTGGCGAGGCAGTAACAGCTGAAGAGCGAGCTATGCATGATGATTCAGCAGGTGCAACAGGTGTGATGATAGGTGATGATAATAAAGCCGATCAATATAAATCATCTAACTATTTATCAGAAGAGTTAAGAGAGGATTTAGAGAAGTTATACGGTTTTGATAAACCGATTATAGAGCGTTACTTCCTTATGTTGAAGCAGTTTTTACTGTTTGATTTTGGAGATAGTTTTTTCCGTGATAGCAGTGTGGTTGAGTTAATTAAAGAGAAGTTACCTGTATCTATATCATTAGGTGTATGGACAACTTTTTTAGTATATCTAATAAGTATCCCGTTAGGCATAAGAAAAGCAGTACGACACGGTAGTAATTTTGATGTATGGAGTTCATTTTTTATTGTATTAGGTAGTGCTATTCCAGTATTTCTTTTTGCAATTATTTTGATTATCTTATTTGCAGGAGGTAATTATTTTTCATGGTTTCCTCTGCGTGGATTAGTATCTGATGGTTTTGCTGATATGAATTTAATTGAGAAAGTTAAAGATTATTTATGGCATATTTTTCTACCTATTTTTGCTATGGTGATAGGTGGGTTTGCGTCTTTATCGATGCTTACAAAGAACTCATTTTTAGATGAGATAAATAAACAGTATGTAACAACAGCTAGATCGAAAGGCGTTACAGAGAGAAGAGTTTTGTACGGACATGTATTTCGTAACTCTATGTTAATAGTTATATCAGGTTTTCCAGCGTTATTTATATCTATGTTTTTTACAGGATCGTTACTGATAGAGGTTATATTCTCTCTTGATGGATTAGGGTTAATGGGGTTTGAAGCTACACTTAACCGTGATTATCCTATCATGTTTTCGACGTTATATATATTTACATTAATGGGATTAGTCGTAGGCATAATCACAGATATTATGTATGTTTTAATAGATCCAAGAATTTCATTTGATTCTGTTCGTAGGGGTAGATAGATGAAATTATCCCCACTTACTAAAAGAAGAGTAAGTCGATTTAAAAAGAATAGAAGAGCATTTTATTCATTAATAATTTTCTCATTCCTATTTATATTAAGTTTGTTTGCAGAGATAATTGCAAACGATAAGCCGATTATATTATCATATCAGGATAAATTATATTTTCCGATTTTCTTTGTATATACAGAGAAAGAGTTCGGTGGTTTTTTTGATACAGAGGCAGATTATAAAGATCCATTTATGCTAGATATAATCGATCAGCACGGTTGGGCGATATGGACACCGATACGCTTTAGTTACAATACAGTCAGTTACAATATATTAGAACCACCTCCAACTCCACCTACATTAATCAATCCACTAGGGTTAGATGATCAAGGTCGAGATGTTTTTGCACGTCTATTATATGGGTTTAGATTGTCTGTAATATTCGGATTTCTGTTAACAATAATTACGTCAATTATCGGAATATTGGTTGGAGCAATTCAAGGGTATTACGGTGGAAAGATAGATCTTTATAGTCAACGATTTATGGAGATTTTGTCAGGTATTCCGATGTTATATTTGTTAATTATTGCAAGTAGTTTAATCCGTCCAGGGTTTTGGTGGCTACTTTTATTAATGAGTATTTTCGGTTGGATGTCTTTAGTAGGAGTTGTTCGTGCAGAGTTTTTTAGAGGTAGAGAGTTAGAGTATGTTAAAGCAGCACGAGCATTAGGTGTGAAAGATTCTGTAATAATGCTTAGACATATTCTACCTAACGCACTTGTATCGGCTATGACATTTTTTCCGTTTATTTTAGCAGGATCAGTAACGGTATTAACATCTCTAGATTTTTTAGGTTTTGGAATGCCTCCGGGATCGCCGTCGCTTGGTGAAATTTTAGCTGCAGGAAAATCTAATATCCATGCACCGTGGCTAGGTATATCTGCGTTTATTCTTGTATCCTCAATGTTAACACTCCTTGTGTTTATCGGCGAAGGATTGAGAGATGCATTTGATCCAAGACATTTAGAGAAGAGATAAATTATGAAAAAAGTTCTTGAAGTAGAAAATCTTAAAGTATCATTTAATACTGAACTAGGTAATGTTGTTGCTGTTGATAACTTCTCATTTGATATATATGAAGGAGAAACTTTAGCGATGGTAGGTGAATCAGGATCAGGTAAATCTGTTGCAGCACTTGCGATCACTTATCTTAATAGATATTACGGTGCTATTTATAATTTAGGTACTGTAAAATTTTGTGGCGAAGTTATCTCTTTATATACAGAGGATCAGATGAGAGATATAAGAGGTAGAGATATCGCATATATTTTTCAAGAGCCTATGGTATCACTTAATCCTCTTCATACTATCGGCAAACAGATAACAGAGCGATTATTATTTATAGATAAACTTAGTAAAAAAGAGGCTGTAAATAGAGCTATTGAACTACTTAATTTAGTTGGTATAGTAGAGGGTGAAAGAAGGTTAAATGATTTTCCAGACACCTTTTCAGGTGGTGAAAGACAGAGGATAATTATTGCAATTGCGATAGCCTCAAACCCTAAATTAATTATTGCAGATGAGCCAACAACAGCGTTAGATGCTACTATTCAGTTACAGATATTAAATCTAATGAATGATTTAAAAGATAAGTTAAAGTTATCAATATTATTAATAACTCATGATTTATCAGTAGTTAAACAGTATAGTGATAGAGTGGTAGTTGTAAAAAATGGTTGTATTGTTGAAGAAGGGATAACGAAAGATATTTTTCAAAACCCTGTAGCAGAGTATACTAAATCACTTATTAATATAAAAAATAAACCTGTAATAGATAGAGTGTTTAGTGAGGATATATTATTAGAGGTTAAAGATTTATCGGTAATATATAGAAAACGAAACCTATTCTCTAATAGCGTTTCAAAAGTTGCAGTTGATAATATATCTTTTAAAGTTAATAAAGGTTCTACACTCGGAGTAGTTGGAGAATCAGGATCAGGTAAGACATCGTTATTAAAAGCTATACTACATCTTATTGATTATGAAGGTTCTGTTATATTTAAGGATAAAGAGTTGTCAAAATTATTGCCTAGTGATCTGCGAAAGTTACGTAAATATATGCAGGTAGTGTTCCAAGATCCATTTGCAAGTCTTAATCCAAGAATGAGTATTGAACGTATTATATCTGAAGGTTTATTGGCTAATAATATTAAAGATAAAATATTTATACGTAAAAGAGTAGAAGATATAGTTACTGAAGTAGGGTTAAGTATTGATATTTTAAATAGATATCCTCATGAATTTTCAGGTGGTGAGCGTCAACGTATAGCTATCGCTCGTGCAATAATATTAAATCCTGAACTGATTATATTAGATGAACCAACATCATCATTAGATAGAGTTATACAGTATCAGATAATAGAACTATTAAAGAAACTACAGCTTAAATATAATATATCGTATATTTTTATCACTCATAATTTAGAAATCATAAGATCTATAGCAGATTATATTATCGTGATGAAAAACGGAAAAATTATTGAAGAGGGAGGGTGTGATGAGTTATTTAGTACTCCCAAAACTAAGTATAGTAAAGATCTTATAGGTGCTAGCTTATTAGATTAATTGATGAGTATAGTATCTTCTAAATTAATTTCTACATTCCAATCTGAATTATCAAGTGTAACTATTTTCACGCCATACCCAGCTCCCAGTCCCCATTACAGTTACTTAGATACCAATCTTCTAACCATTTAAAACTTCCATATTACTCTGCGATAAATATAAGTTAGATATCTATATTTCTATGAGGATTGTAGTAGGAAAGGAGCTAGCTTGTTACGGTAGCTCCTTTAATCCAAGTTCTTTTAAAAATTTATTATGTATTGATTTTGCTTTGCTGATATCTTTTTCTATGTTATCTAAATTCTTTTTAACTTCTTCGATGTTGATTATCTCTTCATCTGTTGCCGTGCTTACATATCTTGATATGTTTAGATTGTAATCGTTTTTCTCTATCTCTTCCATAGACACACAACGAGAATATTTTTTATCATCTTCTTTGCGATATTGATATGTGTCGACAATTTTATTGATGTGATCTTGAGTTAATACATTTTGACGTTTACCTCTATCAAAATGTTCACTAGCGTTTATGAATAGTACATCGTCCGATTTTTTACATTTTTTAAGCACAAGAATACACACAGGAATACCAGTTGAGAAGAATAAGTTAGCAGGTAAACCGATAACGGTGTCGATGTTTCCGTCTTTGAGCAGTTTAGTTCTAATTTTTTCCTCAGCCCCACCACGAAATAAAACTCCGTGCGGTAGAATAATCGCCATCGTTCCCTCACCACTTAAGAAGTGAAATCCATGAAGTAGAAAAGCAAAATCGGCAGCAGATTTAGGAGCAAGTCCATAGCTTTTAAATCTGAAATCTTCAGCAAGGGTATCGTTTGGTTCCCACCTGTAACTGAATGGAGGATTAGCGACAACGGCGTCGAATTCAAGTTTTTTAGTGGGGTTCATTTCATTTAAAATATCCCAGTCGTTTATAAGTGAATCGCCGTGAAAGATTTTAAAATCTGAATCTTTGAGTCCGTGCAGCAGCATATTCATACGAGCAAGGTTATAAGTTGTGATATTTTTTTCTTGTCCGTATATATGTCCTATACTGTTATCTGTTAGTTGATTTTTAACGTTGATAAGAAGAGATCCAGAACCACAGGCAAAATCTAGTACATTTTTAAGTTTTTTCTTTGTTCCTTTGCTAGGGTCTTGACTGTCAAGTGTTACAATGCGAGATAGGATTGTAGACATCTGTTGCGGAGTATAAAACTCTCCTGCTTTTTTTCCAGAGCCAGCGGCGAATTGTCCTATAAGATATTCGTAAGCATCACCAAGCACATCGCTGTTGTTCGGAAATTTATCTAATCCTTCAGCGATTTCAGTTATGATAGAGCAGAGCATTTTATTGCGAAGTTGATAAGTTTTACCGAGTTTATCAGAATCAAGATTAACTTCCGAGAATAGCCCGTGAAAAGTGCTTTCAAACGATTCAGTTTCGATATATTTAACCCCAGATTGTAGTGTTTTTAAAAGCTCATTATTTTGCGTTCTAGCGAGTTCATAAATATTGCTCCATAGATAATTAGGTTGAATTACGTAATGAGTTTTGCGACGCATCTGTTTTTCAAACGATTCAACGTCGTCTAAATTTTTTATATACCATAGAGCGAGAGGGGTTAATTTATTGCTGTCAAGTAAGGCTTCATATTTAGCGATAAGATTTTTAGTATCATCGTTTTTAGGTTGTTTTTTAAAATAATCTTTAATATGTTTTTTTAAAGATGTGATAGTTTTATCTTGTTTGTTATCAGCGATAATATTTTTAATTTCAGTTTCATAATCGGTATAATCTTTACCGAGTTCTTTTTTCACAGCCTCTTCATAGTTATCTGATAGATATTTTAAGAAGAGGAACGAGAGCATATAGTCACGAAAATCATCAGCATTCATAGCTCCTCTTAATTTATCAGCAATTCCCCATAGCGTTGCACCTAATTGTTTTTGTTGTGTATCGTTCATGTTTGTTTTTCCTCTATTTTTTTTACTTGTTCATTCCAGTCAGATTGTTCTTTGTTAAATTCTTTTATGGCACACTCTATAACATATTTCTCTTCATCTGAATTAGCATACATAAGAGTACTAATTAAATCTTCTTTCATTATTTCAAATAGTTCTTTTTCAATAAGTATAATTGACACCAATGTAGGCATTGTTTCTAAAATTTTACCATAGAATAAAACAAAACTATTCCGATCTTTCCATGTGTAATCTAAAGATTGAGAAACAATATAAGTTAATAAATTAAAATACTCACGCAAATAATTATATGAGAAGTTTGCTATTATAAGATTTATTGTTGCTAGTTTCTTTGATTTATAATCTAAAATATATTTTAAGTTTTGCACATGATTGTTTAATCCCTTTAATCTTTCTGCATAACTTAATTTATCTAAATCCTCTGTTTTATCAAAATTGTAATAGTCATCATAGGTGCTGAATAGGTATTTTTCGATGTATCTGATTAAATAGTTTTGTTCTTCTTTTCTAGTTTGCTCTTTCTTATCTCTTTCAATTCTCGCTTGTTCTCTAGATTCTTTTTTCTTCTCACTCTTTTTTGTCCATACTAATAAAATAATAGGTATAGCAATTGTAGATATTGTGGCAAGAATACTTGTATAAATAGAAATGAGTTCTCTGTTTTCTAATAACCAACTATGCATCAATTAACCTCACTAATCGCAGGGAATAAGTTTTGCATTAAATATTTTTTATGTATTTTTAAAGCTCCGATTTTTTCTGCTTGTGCAGATATTAAATCATCAAGAGAAGATAGACACTCTGCTATCTTTTCTTGTTCTGCTGTACTTGGGAGATGGAGAATAAGAGACTTTAACATAGAACTATATAGATGAATAATTGTAGCTCCTTGACTAATGTTCCTAATTTTTTTTCTATATAACGTACTATTGAGCAAATACGATAAATATACTAGGTGGCAAGAATTAGAATTAAAAATAATAATGTCTCCACCTATTGCTATTGGTATTATATCTAAATACGCTGTAACTTTTCCGATATTTTCTTTCATATTGGAAGAACTTGCAAATAACAAGCTTGATTTATCTATTATTTTTGTATTTTTTGTATTTGTATAATGTTTTATATTATTGTAAGTAAAAGTTTCATTAAAATCAGTATAAATTGAGGTATATGGAATTGCTTTAATATCACCGTTTATTTTATTCAATTCTTCTTTAGACAAACCAATACCTTTTTGAAATTCTCCAATATCTCCAAGTTTTTTTGTTTCCCAGTTGGGAGAGTTTTGAAACTCTTTGAAACGCAATTCAGGAACAGTTTTCCCATCGGCAGGGAATAACTTTTGCATTAACCCTTTTTTGTGCTCTTTAAGAGATGTATGCTTTTTATCTTCTAAGCTGATAATATCATCTAGTGATGATAGACAATCTGCTATCTTTTCTTGTTCTTTGAGATATGGGAGAGGAATTTGTAATTCTCTCATAGCTTTTAATGATAGATTTTTAATAGTACTACCAGTTGCAGTTACATGAACATAGTTTAAAAATGTATCTGTTGTTAAGTAATATATAATATAAAATTTATTCAAGGTACTACTCACATTAAAATAACAAGCACTTTTACCTAAAATGATTGGTTCATTATTATAGAAAGACGTATTGCCTAAAGTTCCATTAATAGATATAAGAACAGTATTAGTATTAAGGTCTTTTTTATACTTTTCATATGTTGCTTTATTAACTCTTTTTGTGTTTGAATCTAAAACAATCTTTGTTTGATTTAAATTATTTCCATTAATAAAAAAGTAATCTCCATTCTCATCGTATTCAGGAGTACTATGAATACCATCTCCTAATTTAGATACATGATCTTCAAGGGACACCGTCGCCCAACCACTCATAGCTCCAAACTCTGGAAATCTCAACTTAGGCACTAAACCTAAATTCATTTTATCACTTTTACTCATACGCACTTAATCCGCTGATATCTTTGCCTCGTGCAAGCTGTTTTAAAAAGGGGTGTAAATCTTCCATAAGTTCATTCTCTTTCTGCACTCTATCTTTCCAACCTAAATCTAACGGGGCTAATAAATCACTTAGATGATCGCCGTCAAATATCATTCTATCCATAACTTCTTCTATAAAACCTTTCAATAACTTTGCATCAATACCGTGTTTTTTGCCTATCTTATCCAGCTCTTTAGATGATTTTACTGCTCTAAATTTTTGATAGCCGTTCTTAATCGCTTTCTCGTCTAAGCCTTTACCTTTTTTAAGTGTATTGATATAGGCTATTATATCTTCTCGCTCTTCCATCATATTAGAACTTGAACATAAATATTCTACCAGTTCTTCTCGCGTCATAAACTCTTTCTCTGATGACTCTGCTTGAGTGCTTTTTGAGATCAACTCCATTATATAATCATAATCTATAAGCGCTGATGAAAATAACACTAACTCAAAATCTAACTGTTCTAGTTCCCCTCGTGTACCTTCAAAATCTCTACCTTGCTCTGATTTTAACTTTTGGGCTAGTTCTATATATACGCCTTGAAACGCTCGTAATTTATCTGTTGAAATTATATCCTCTATCTGTGAAACCTGTTCTTCATCTATATCTGTATATTGGTTTAGCTGGGTTTTAAGACGTTGAACCTCTTTAAACATCTTTATAAATTCTATCTTTGCTTTATCGCCATTTAAGTTGCTAACTTCTTCTGGTTTATACGCTACTCCGTGAGACGTCATGAACTCTTCAAGCTCTGCAATCGCTTGATCTAATTTATCTATCACTACTGGAGCTGAATCTACTAACCATATCTGCTTAGCCTTAACACTATCTTCTTTACCTGAAAATAACTCTATCGCTTCATCAACTTCTTGCTCTTGCCCCTTGAATTCAAGGATATTACCATACGGTTTTGTCTCATTCAATATCCTGTTCGTTCGTGAAAAAGCTTGGATTAAACCATGTTGTTTTAAATTCTTATCCACATACAACGTGTTTAAATATTTTGAATCAAATCCTGTTAATAGCATATCAACTACTATCGTAATATCTATCTTCTTTGCATGTGCAAGATCAGAGTTCGGATACATCTGATATTTTATACGTTTTTGTACATCTTGATAATATGAATCAAACTCATTTAATGTATGATTTTCGCCGTATTGAGCATTATAATCTGTGATAATCTCTTTTAACGCTTTCTTCTTCTTCTCTGGATCTTTCTTATTATCATCTCTCTCTTGAAGTAAATCTTCTTGAAGTTGTTTAACATCATTATTACCCTCTGCTGGGGGAGAGAACACACACGATATATTTAACAACTTATAATCTTCATCTTTACTACTAAACTCTGCTTGGGATAACTTAAATTGTTCATAATATTGTATCGCATCATTAATTGATGATGTCGCAAATAAAGCGTTAAAGCGTCTCTCATTTGTCGCTGAATTATGTTTAGATAATATCGCTTCAACTATCGCTTTCTTATTGATAGATTTTGTCGTTGAAACATTCTTCGTTTTATCTGGTTTAAAATAATCAACACGGAAACGTAATACATTACGATCATCTATCGCATTTGTTATCGTATAGGCGTGTAACTCCTTTTCAAAAACATATTCAGTCGTTACATTAAAAGCCTCGACACCATCAATCTTTATATACGATGAATTCTCATCAAAAATCGGCGTCCCTGTAAATCCAAATAATTGAGCTTTTGGAAAAAAGTTTTTAATCGCTTTATGGCTCTCCCCAAATTGTGAGCGGTGACACTCATCAAAAATAATCGCCATACGTTTATCACTCAACTTGCCTAAACGCTCTTTGAATGTTCGCTCTCCCTTATTAATCTTATCTTGATTACGCTTGCTGTTTTCATCTAATGCTATACCTAATTTTTGGATAGTCGTAACGATTACTTTATCTCTATAATCATCTGAGGTGAGGCGTCTTACTAAACTCTCGGTATTAGTATTCTCCTCTACACAATTTTCTTGAAATTTATTGAACTCTGCTCTTGTCTGTCTATCAAGGTCTTTTCTATCTACTACAAATAAACACTTTTCAATATTAGGGTTATCTTTCAACAACGTCGACGCCTTAAAAGATGTTAATGTTTTACCACTTCCTGTTGTATGCCAAATATAGCCGTTACCTCGATTTTGCTCAATACAATCAACTATCGCTTTAACTGCATAAATCTGATAGGGACGCATAATTATCAATTTTTGCTCAATCGCTACTAGTACCATATATCTATTGATTAACTGTGCAACTGTACATTTTTGTAGAAAATTGTCTGAAAAATCATACAGATTAGATATCTTTATATTCTTCTTATCGGCGTATTCATAGATAGGTAAAAACCGTTCGTCTGCATCAAAACTAAAATGTGATTTATTATTATTCGCAAAATAATACGTCTTAGACTCATTACTCACAATGAACAACTGCATAAAACATAGTAATGAATTTGTGTAACCGTTACCTAAATCGTGCTTATATGCAACAATCTGCTCCATAGCTTTTTTAGGCGTGATTTGAAGGGACTTAAGCTCTATCTGAACTACTGGAACACCATTGATAAGGATCATTACATCGTATCTATGGTTACTGTTTTCAGTATTTATTCGCAACTGATTTACTACTTCAAACTCATTTTTACACCAATCTTTAATATTCACAAGTGTGTACTGTAGTGGAGTATCATCATCTCGCTTAAAAGTATTAACCTCTCGCAATGTCTTAGCAGATGTAAACACATCAGCACTTATAATGCTCTCTTTAAGACGGGTGAACTCTGACTCGCTTAATGTTACTCGATTTAATCGTTCAAAATGATATTTGAAATTTGCATCAAGAGACGCCTTATCTTTTATATCTTTTCTATATGTGTACTTTAGATCTTCAAGCTTTGCGATAAATGAGGTCTCTATCTGTGATTCAGATTTCATTGCTATAATCCTTCCAATTGGTGAGTATTGATTTGTAAAACGATCAGTATTTATACCATTCTATAATACTGAACAGTGTTTAACTGTAACATATATATAGGGAAGTTTCAACGACTTAAAATGACGTAATAAATCAACTTGATTTAATAAACTTGCTTGTTTTATGCAATATTGATAACAAAATATACACACAATGCATTATAAACAAAATGTATATAAATGTATATAGTGGTTGGAGAGTCTCAACTCTAATACAAAAAAACTGGAGCAATCTAATCTAACTTTATTTTATCTTAGATGTACCCAAGTTAGATATGCCAAGCTATGTGCTGTTTTGAGGAGGAGATATAGTTATTATTTCTAATAAATACTTTTATATCATAATTCGATATAACAATATTTATTGATATATATATTAGTAAATATAATATATTAAAATATGTATATTATTATTTTATTATGTTTTATAGTCGTATAAACTTATAATATATGTATAAATACTGTAAAAATATCAAATATATTGTATTTTTTTTAAAAAACAACTAAAATACACTAATTGTAATAGAAGCAGATTTATCTATAAAAATATTATAGTCAATACAATAAGTATACAAGTTTGATTATTTATTACTAAAAACTTAATAGATAAAAATCGATAGTAATCTATCGAAATATAAAGTAAGAGGTATGTGATGGGGAAGATAATTTCAACATTCTTAGTTTTCATATTTAGTTTCTTTTTTATAGGATATGATAAAATAAACATTTTATCAGTTAGTGAGGTTTTTGCAAGTCCAGTTAAAAGTGAAGCATGGGAGGTTTTAGGGGTAGAGGGTATAAGTGATGGAGTTGCAGATTGGAGTAGTTTAATTGTAACCTATGATGGCAAACCGTATATTGCGTATTCTGATAAAGGTAGTGGTGGTAAGGCTATTGTAAAAGTGTTTAATGGTAAAGATTGGGAAAGTGTTGGAGGTTTTGTAAGTGAAGACTTTGCAGAATTTGTAACAATGAAACGTGCATCTGATGGTATACTATACGTTGCTTATCGAGATTTAGGAGTGAAAGGAAAAGCTACTGTAAAAAGATTTTACAATGGTAGTTGGGAGTTTGTAGGTGCTAGAGGTTTTACAGGTGGGAATGCATCATATATAAGTATAGCTTTAGATTCTAAAAATACGCCTTATGTAGCTTTTCAAGATGGAAATAGTTGGAATAGAGCAGTTGTAGCTAAATATAATGAATATACAAAACAATGGGATACAGTAGGTTTTCCAGGATTTAGTAGAGATAACGCTGAAGAGACTACAATTGCAATTGATTTTCAAGATAATATATATGTTATCTATCGTGAATTATATTACGGTGGAGAAGCAGTTATAAAAAAATTTACTGATGAAGGCGTTTGGAGTATTGTTGGGGGAGGAAAGCTAAGCAGAGGAACAGCAGCATATTTTTCATTAGAGTTTGATCAACATAATAATCTCTATGTCGCCTTTAGCGATGATGGATTAGATGGTAAAGTTTCTGTAAGAACATTGAGTGATAAAAATTATTGGTTAGATATCGGTATTGCAGGTATAAGTGTAAAAAATGCACATTATACAAAAATGTTATTAGATTATCTAGGAAATATATATATCGCATATCAAGACTTAGGGGTTAAGGAGCGGGTAGTAACTAAATTATTTAATGGTTCTCATTGGGTTGATGTTGGAGAGCCAGTAAGTTCTGGTAGTGGTCAATATGTATCACTAGCGATAGATATACATAATGAAATTCCGTATGTAGCTTTTAGAGATAATACACATGATGGTAAAGCTGTAATTAAAAAGTTTCATAATCCGCTAGTAAAAAAAGATTGGCAGATTGTTGCTGCTAGATCATTAGGTGTAGGAGCTGCTAAATACACTTCTTTAACCATGAATAATGATAATATACTCTATGCTACTCATTCAGATAGTGCCACATTCTATAAAGCAATGGTAGAAAAATATAATCCGATTGAGGATACTTGGAATTATCTAGTATACGATTTAGGTGATGGAGCTATAGCTACTGATTTATCAATAGAGATAGATTTGAAGAATGATATACATATTATCTATACAGATACGCTCTACGATGCAGGTGTAATAGTAGATAAATGGGATGATGAGTCTTACAAATGGATAAGATTAGGAGATGTCGCACATAAAGGTAAAGTAGATTTTACAACATTAACATTTGATAATGATAATATACCTCATGCTGCTTTTGCTACTAACAATTCAGTTTTATCGGTAAAATATTTTGATGGTAAAATGTGGCAATATAAAGGTCAAACAATTATTGATAAAGTATCTGCAGGTGCAGAGATCAAGGCATCAAAAGCAACTGGATATCTTTTCCTTGCATATATTAGTGATATCCCTAATTTAAAATATTTTAATCATATAGATAATATATGGGAAAATTTAGGAGAAATGCCGTTTGAGAATGGATCGTATAAAGCAATATCACTTACAATAGATGATAACTATAAACCTATTGTTGCTTATATTCATAAGAGTACAGAGGGTATAAATAAAATTCATGTTCTTACATTTATAACTAATAACTGGTACGAAATGGGTGAACAAATTGTAGTAGATGATGGAGTAGTAGATTTGAAAGTGATTACAGATAAACACAGAAATGTATATGTTACATATACTGATGCTGCTACTAATCCTGATCGCAACATTTATGTGAAGAGATTGATTAACAGAAATTGGATTGATGTAGGTATGATTGAAAAGTATAAAGCATTTAATTCTCATCTATCTATAGCGATAGATAGTGATGGTATTCCTTATATATCTTTTCCAAGCTTCTATAGTGATGGTAGAATAAATGTATTGAAGTTTGATGATATTAAGTAGTAGAATTTCCTTAAATAATATAATTACAGGAAGATCTTTTAGAAGATAAAGTTAAATTTAATATATTATGCATGGAGTAGATAAAAGCCTAGAGCAATCTAGGCTTTTATAATTTAATATTATGTGATAAAATTTTAACATAGTTGCAAGAAACTCTATACTGTAATAATAAAATTATTCAGTTGCATATAAGATAATTATTTGATACCTACCTCACACTATCTTATTTTTAGTAGGATAACTTATTTGATTAAGATAGATAGTAGATAGTCAGTAACAGTCACCCAGTAAATAATAATTTTATCGGTATCAACAATATCAATACCATTTAAAAGGAGTGGGTGACATGCTACTTTTATGTTGTTAAATCTTAAACATTAAAACTCAAAACTAGATTTTATATTTTTAGAATCTAACGATTTTTACTATATCACAACATAAAAACAAAATTGATCTAAGGTCTTTTTATATCTATTTATTAACTTTAAATAAATTTAAGTGGTTTGTTAAAATCATTACGTCTAAGATTGATAATATGTGTTTCATCAAAAACCATATTATTAGGGATAGGATTAATAATATATTCACTATCAGGATCATCAACATAAACACCAAGTTCAACCTCAATATCTTTATCTTTAC
>CAMRDM010000026.1 GCA_947041225.1 uncultured Deferribacteraceae bacterium
AGCGATACTTCCGTATCAATTCGTATAGTAAACCTTCTTTCAAGTTCTAACACTTTTTCGTAAAATAAAGTACGTAACGTATGAGATTTCTCTTCTATTAAAATATCTAGATCTGAATAAACATGACAATAATTTAAGGTAGTTAATATCTCTAATGCGACAGATCCCCAAACTCCTAACTTTATTGAATACTCTTTTGCAAAGCTACATAACTCCTCTAAAACATTAAATACTTGTAGATCTCTTTTAATGTAACTTATTTCAACTATATCAAATGGTGTATATGATAGTTGTATATCGCTAGCACTAATGATTGATGATCCTTTTACTCTTGTGTTACAATTTAGATATGGAGACGTAAACCCTACTCCTATCTGATCCCCTTTTAACGGTATCTCTGATCTTCTTACTATTGCTGGAATGTATATTCCTTTATATCCATAAGTTAGTAAATCTTCAATCTCGCTATCAACTACATTCATACAATTTGGAGTAAGATTTTTTACAGATCTCAATCTTCCTTCCTTTGTTAGATTTAGTAGTGTATGTCTACTATATCTTTCAACTATCTTCTCTTTATCCATGTGCTATCTGTTTTACTGTTTTGTTGAAGATCTAATTGTGCCAGTTGTAGATCATCAAAAAGTTTTGTTTTCTGTGCACCACTAATCTTAAGATAAGTAGGAGTGAGATCAGCTCTTACCTCTAATGTCTGAGGACGAAGTTCTAAAACTGTTTCTGGTGCAGATGTTTTAACATCTTGAGGTATTTTTACAATTCTTGATTTTATCCTCAAAATAGTTCTAGCAACTCTATCAATACTATCTACTGACGATAAAGTTGTTTCCTTCACATAAACTTCATACTCAGGATGTGTTCTTTTCCTCCTATAAGTAATTATTTTTCCTCTACTGTTACATATATGTCCTATCTCTGTTTCACTTACAATAAAGCTATCTGCTGTTGGCAGACCACCAACAATAAGTTCTTTATACTCTCCACCTAATGGCGAAGTAACTAATGAAATATCATCTCTCAAAGGTATACCATCTACAACTAACCAACCAAACTCTTGGCAACCATAGAGATCATGTACTTGCCACCCATAAGAACTGCACTCTGATATTAATTGATCATCTAGAGGCGTTCCTGCAACAAGTAATATAATATCTCTTGGAATACTTGAAGAGTAGCTCATACGTTTAGCATCAATTAATGCTGCACGAATAAAACTTGACTCTCCTATAACAACATCAATATCATTCTCTAAAAGTGCTAGTAAAAAAGCATCTCTACTTGAGTTATGCATAAAAATATTATCAGTACCCATAACCTCTAATGCTACAATAGGAAAAAGATTAACGAGCGGTGCATAAGTAAAAAGGATCTTCGCATTGTCAGGTATATTCGTTAGTTCAAAAAGATTTTGAGTTGCTTTTATTCTGTCATCAATCTCATTTACAGTAACTCCTACAATGTTTTGAAAAGCTGTCGATCCTGTAGTAAAAGTAAGATATGCAAGATTTAGTGGCGTGTGTACCTCCTCAATAACATGTGCTGCTGTTGGACCATTGATACCTTTATCAATAAGCGATCTCTTAGGCATACTCTCTATCGTTGGAGCTGTATTAAATTCTTCAACCATAACCTTTAAATTTTTTATATCCATTACATATACACCTTAATATTATTCGTTAACTATATTTAGATTCTACTGTTGCAAACTGATCATTCATCATCTGTATGATTTTTTCTCTTACAATACGTCCTTTACGTTCATTACCTAATTTTCCTCTAGCATATGGACCTGTAGCATCTACTTCGCCATTTGATTTTAATTTTTTGATCTCTTCAATATGCTTAGCGATAATAGAAGGCATACTATCGATATCTGTAATCAACTCCTCTATTCCACCTAACTGATAGAAAAATTTTGCACCTGATGCAAAAACTGGATTTTCTGATGACATCGCTGTAAGTTTCTCTATATCTAACTTTGTGATCCTAGCGATACTTGAAATTGGCATAACATGTATCATCGTTCCAAAATTTGCATCTAACGATAAGATATGATCTGCTTGTAGACCATGACATAAAAATGCTCCTGATACAGCTCGACCTATAACTATTGCAACTATAGGGTGACCTTTATGTCTAGCTTCTGCTAATGCTAATTGATATCCACCAGTAGCCTTATTCATTCCAAAAATTTCTTCTTGTTTACCAGGACCATTACCCGGAGTATCAACAACTAATATTATTGGACGCTTCTCTCCTTGTGGTTTAGACGCATCATTTTTTATCGTTATATATACAGCGTCAGCCATTTTATACGCTTCTTCCATTCCGATAATACCAGCATAAACTACAGGAAATCTTGGATTGTAAGTCTCTCCATCATTACCTATAACTACAGCTTCAATACCATTTATTTTAATTGTTCCAACGACTGCACAATCTCCAAAATCTTTCTCTACAATACTCTTACCATCTATGATATTCTCTTGAAAGCTATCTTTATCAGAGATGATATCTATCGCTAAACGTCCTTTACCTAATAAATTATCCATGTTATCTCCTCTAATATTATTTAATATCTAATTGCTTTGCTGTTTCTAAAAACGCTTTAACATTTAAATCCACTAATTTTTCTGGATTCTCATTACCTGCAAAACGCCATACATCTATAGAGTCTTTAGGTTGAAGATCTATCGATAACTGAACCAATTTCTTCTGTTTTGCTATCATCTCACTTGACCCTACACGACGTAATTTTGATATCTCATTTATGTCTAAGCTAAATACTTTCTTTAATGCTTCCCTAAAAGATGCAGCATTATTTTCTACAAGATAGTTGCTATCTCCAACTATATATTTGTGCTTGCCACCTGTTGTACGATAAACCAAAGCTCTATCAGTAGAGTCAAACTCATCTTTACCCATCTCTTGTTCTATAACTTCTGGACCAGTTAAACCTAATCTTCCATACTCGCTCATGATAATTATATCCGTCGCTGCAGCTATAAATCCCATTCCACCAAAACAACCAACTTTACTACCTATAATAGATATTACCGGTACTTTGCCTCTATTAAGTTGTAACTCATTCATGATTTCTGCGTGCGCCAATAATCCTGCGTTAGCTTCGTGTAATCTAACCCCACCTGTTTCAAAAGATATGAGTATAGCTGGACGTTTACTTTCTGGTAGATTAGGATTGTTTTTCAACATCGACTCATAAAATTCTCTTGCTAAACGTAATATGTTTACAAACTTAGCTCCACTGACTTCTCCTAAAGACCCACCTATATATCTACCTTCTTGTGATATGATAAAAACTGTTTTTTCTCCTATTTTTCCAACACCAGTAACGATACCATCATCAAACTCTATCGACTCTCCCATCTTTGGAAGGTGTGGACTGCTCATTTTATCGTATGAAGAAACTAGTTCTGTAAATGAGTTTTCATCAACTAATCCGATAGCTCTTTCTCTTGCTGATAGCTCTAAGAAACTAGATGATACAAGATCAGAATTATTAGATTCTACTCCATCTAATGCCTCTTTTAATGCTTGATTTAATCTTAAAAACACAACTGCTGGTGTTGCATTATTATCATTAATTTCTATTAAAATATTTCCAATTTTTGAAATCGTTATAAATTTTTCAAATACTTGTTTCCATACATGATCAAAACCTGTAACGGGTGTGCATATTGTTATTTTCGCTGCTCCACCAAGATCTTTATATTGATAGATTAATTCCATATCTCCAGAACCAACTACTCCATAATGAAAACTAATTTTTGGAAACTCTTTAGAATCTGCTGATTTAAATTCAAAATCAATTGTACGTAACTCTTTGCTCATTTAATCCTCCTTTTATTACCAGTTTTGAAATCTTGCTGGTGGCTCATATAATCCATCTGACCAATCAACTAACTCTTTTATAGTCGATGCTGCAAGTAGAGATCTATTGGCACGTCTTCTATCAATACCTAAATCCTCAGGCGTTTTAAATATACCTTTTTCTCTTAACTCTTCAGTTTTTTTAGGGTCTTCTCTTAGACCAACCTCTGTAAATCCAGCTACTGCTTGAATAGCTGCCATACGCTCTTCTAACCCCTTACATTTATGAAGATATACCAATCCCTCTTCAGTAATAATATGAGTAAGATCATCTGAGTAAATCATAACTGGTGGTAAACTTAGATTTGCATTCTTAGCTAATTTCCATGCATCTAACTCATCTACAAACGATGGTGACATCTTCTCTTGAAATGTTTCTACCATCTGAACAACCAACCTTTTTCCTCTTGGAACATTACCTAGGTAACTTGTACCTTGCTCTTCAAACTCTTCACCACACTTTAACCATGCTGGCGTTGAATGACGTCTACCTTTTGCATCACAACCTAAATTAGGTGCACCTCCAAAACCTGCTACTCTATTAGATGTTGCTGTACTTGAATTACCATATTTATCTATCTGTAATGTGCTACCTATAAACATATCTATTGCATAATGTCCCGCTGTTTGACTAAACGCTCTATTTGAACGCATCGTACCATCTGAACCTATAAAAAATATATCTGGACGTGCTTCACAATATTTTTGCATACCTAATTCGCCACCGAAACAGTGTATCGATTCTACCCATCCTGCCTCTATAGCTGGAATTAATGTAGGATGGGGATTTAATGCAAAATGCTTACATATCCTACCTTTCAAACCAAGTTCCTCGCCGTATGTTGGAAGTAGTAACTCTATAGCTGCTGTTTGAAAACCTAATCCATGATTTAAACGCTCAACATTATATTCTGCATATATACCTTTCAACGCTATCATCGCCATGAGGATTTGAGTATCTGTAATCGCACCCGGATCTCTTGTAAATAATGGCTCTAAAAAGAACGGTTTTGGAGACTCAACTACAAAATCTACCCACTCTCCCGGAATATCTATTCGTTGAACTTTATCAACAATCTTATTAGCTTGTGCTATAACTATACCTTGAGTAAACTTGGTTGCCTCTACAATTACAGGAGTATCTTCTGTATTAAAACCTGTATATAAATTGCCATCCTTATCTGCTTCATAAGCACAAACTAATGCTACTTTTGGAGTTAGATCCATAAAATATCTTGCAAATAACTCAAGATATGTATGTATCGCTCCTAACTCTAATTTACCCTCATTGATGAACTCTGCTACTTTTGCACCCATTGGGCCTGCAAATGCAAAATCTAATTTTTTAGCTATACCCTTCTCAAATATCTCTAGATGAATAGGTAGTGGTACAGCTGATTGAACCATGTGAAGGTTATTAATCTTATTAACATCTAAATTAGATAAACATGCTGCAAGAAAATCAGCTTGTTTCTGATTGTTACCTTCAAGGTTTACTCTATCACCTGATTTAATAATTGATGACAGAACATCTACTACATCTTTCTGCTCTAAAACTTTGCCATTATGTGCAAATTTTGATGCCTTATTCATCCGTTCCTGATAATCCTGTTGCTTAATATTCCATACTTTTTTCTCTTTTTTCATAGGTTTCTCCCTCTAAATTTCTCCAGAAAACAACTCTTGCTCATTACCATGAATATCTTCTACTACTAAAAAACCCGATTTATTAATAAATTTAATTTTTACTTCTTTTAATATTAATAAACCATCTCTGATATCTTTTGTTTGAGATACTACACAGCTCAATCTGTTAAACTCTTTTTCAATAACCGTTGTCGATTTAATATGAAGTAACTCATATAAATCATGAATATGATCCAGTATAGATTTTAACAGTTTAGCTTTATCAAATAACGATTTCTGCTCTATATTAAGTGAGGTAGCTAACTCTTTAATCTCATTTGGAAAATCTTCTGATACCTGATTAACATTTAGTCCAATACCTATAATAGCTAGCGACTTACCACTCTTATTTATAACCATTTCTGATAAAATACCTGATAGTTTTCTGCCATTAAGTAACACATCATTTGGCCATTTTATTACTGCATCTATAGTATAGTTTTCCCTTAAACATCTACAAACTGCTACAGCTACTGCGATCGTTATTGACGAAACTCTATCATGATCAATTTTATCAAGATCTAAGATAATAGAAAAAGTTAAACTTGATCTACTATCTGAATACCACTCCCTATTTGATTTTCCAAAACCATTTAACTGATCCTCTGCTAATACAACTGTGTAAGACCCATAACCTTCATTTACTAATTTTATAGCTTCTATATTGGTAGACTCTAAAGAATTATATCTTATAATATTCCAACTATATTCACTTGTAGGTTTATAGGTTTTACACAGTGTCATAGATATATTCCTATCCTCCTACCATATTAATAGTAGATACAAATACTCCTGTTGCTATAGCCGAAACTATTAAACCTGATACTCCAGCACCCATAGCAAGTGGGAGTATCATCGCATATGGATTCTCTTCTGATACAATCTTCTGTGCGATCTTAGGCGTTGTCGGAATACATGAAACTCCCGCAATACCTATAACTGGATTGTATTTCTTTTTAGAAATTAAATACGCTACCCAGCCACCTAATATTCCACCAATTCCAGAAATTGTTAATGCTAAAATACCTAACACAACTAATATCCCTACTTTAGGTTGAAGGATTGTTTGTGCTTCACAAAGTACACCTAAAAGTAATCCTAAAAATAGTGTTGATGTATATGTTACTGTTGTTTCTAATACCTTCTGAAAAGGTTCTATTTTAGCTTCCTTAATAATTACACCTAAGAAAAATGATAAAATTAGTGGTGTCGCAACTGGAAGAAGAATACATAATAACGTACAAACTATTATCGTGAAAATAACCTTATTCTTAGCTGGAACATCTGGTATAATTACCTCAACATCGATCCCACGATATTTTCTTTTTACCAATAACTTAATCAAATACGGGTAACCAACATAAGTTAAACTTAAATATAAATACGCTATAATAGCTATTGGAACAAACAACTCCTTAGCCATTATTAGTGATGAAAATAGTACCATAGGACCATCAGCACCACCGATTGTCGCAACTGCCGCAGCCTCGCCTGGTGCTAAACCTAACTTGTAACCTATAACTATTGTTACAAATGTTCCAAGCTCTGCAAAAACAGCAACCATCATACTTAACCATGGTCTTGCTAATATAAATCCTATCTCACTCATAACACCGATACCTAGAAAAACTAAACATGCTATTAATCCATTACTAAACATCATATTGTAAATAGGTTGTAAAAAATTAATCTGCATAATAGTCATTAATTCGTTAGTCTCACTAACCATAGGATTTAACATTAATGTACCTGTAACACCTGTATCTAAAAATAATACACCAGCATTAACAGCTAACATTCCTAGCCCCATCGGTACCATTATAAGTGGTTCTAAAGTTCGCTTAAATCCTAAGTATGCCAAGACCATACCTAGAAAAATAAGAGCTATACGTCCTACAGCAATTACGGGATCCTGTATGAAAAGTGATGATATACCCGGAAATAATTGTACTAATATATCCATATACTACACCTCACTTTCACTAGATTTTTTGCTCATTACCTTATTGATCAGTACTATCATGCCTACAACTAAAAATGAGATAGCTGCTGTCAATCCGTAACACATTAAAGAATAAAGATAGATACTCATTAATTCACCTTCCTACATACTTATTATTTATTTAATATCTACAGCAAACTTTCTTTTCATAAGAAAATAGGTCGCTATAGTTGCTGACAAAATATCCGCACTACCACCTGGACTTATATTTCGTTTCTTAGCCTCTAATTTAAACTCTTCTATTAATTTTCTTCCCTCGACTGTTAAAATACCCACTTCTAAGATTTTACTTGAAATCGATTTCACATATACAGAAGCTGCCTGACCACCACGTTTATAAACGGTTGTATCATCTAAAACAGACATAATTGAAAATAATGAATTTAGCATCGATTCAGATAGTGACATACCGCTTGATAAAGAGTTTTCTAGTGTCGGAAGTGCATAATTAAAAAGAGATGGTAAACCGTTTTCAACCTCTCCCCTAATACCTGTAACTCCATATTCACGATACAACCTTTCGCCGTATGTCTTAATTGGAAGATTTAACCTTGATGGAATAATAAGCTCTTCTTCTACTATCCCTTTTGTTAAATCTTTTAAAGTGTCTGATAGTTTATTTAAGAAATTTATTGAATTGAAATCATATACATCTGACGCAGTTGAAAAATCTGACGATATATAACCAACTAATGATGCAAGCAGACCATTGATAAATAATGTACCACGATGTGTGTTTATTCCACCTGTAAATGAAAATAATCTATTATCGTACTCAACACCAATCTCTCTTAGTTTTGGTAAGAGTAGTTTAATATTATCGTTATGAATTGTTGCTTGGTATGAAAGTTCATAGAATGCTGGCGCTAATGCAACAGCACCTGACATAAATGTGATAATACTCATATCTTGATGTGAACCGTTATTTTTAGATGTAACTAAACCTGGCTTATCATCAAGACAAGCTTCAAATAAAATTCCTTGCAGAAATGAGTCCGTGATAATTTGGCAAAGATTACTTTGATGATTTAAAGATACATTCTGGATATGAACAGTATGAATAGCAGAATGTTTACTCTGGAAGTTATATGATGACAATGTATTAAGCATTTTAAAAACCACTAGCCCGTACATACAGAGAGATACATAAAATACAGTGGACGTTTTCTAAGAATAGTTTAACTATTCTATACAGTAGATAAAACTATAAAAACTTGTTCTATCTTTTACATTACATATATTGCATATTCACTATGTATGCTAAAACTATGATATTAATTATACATTGTCAAGTATTATTTTTAAAAATTAAACATAATTATAAAAACAGTAAAACTATAATCAAAATATGTTTGTTGTAAAGTATTCATAGTAATAGTGAAAACAAAGAATAATTAAATTATATATAATATCCCTTTTAATAAATAAAAAAATAAAAGATATACATACAAATATATATTAATATATGCTATAACGTTGTTTATAATAAATATAATATTGTTATTAATGAGGTGAATGATGAGTATGGACAATGTAAGAATAGGTAAATTAGCATTAATGCTTGCTATGAGTGATGATGAAGAAGAGGTTACGTTTAAAGGTAGTATAAAAAATATGCAAGGTATCAAAGTGGCTATTAAATATATATCTGGCAAGTCATCTATCATACAAACAAGTATTGTAAAAACAATTGTGAATGCAGCTTTACAAGCTGAAGTAATTGAAAATAAACCAACTCAAATTCATGGATTGTTACACGCTACATTAGGTGCATACACTTCATTGAGAGAGCAAGGAATTGTAGTTTCTGATCTTAAAATAAAAGTTTCTGTAGTCTGTGATGATAGATGGGTAGCGGTTGCGATGTACGGTAGTTCGGCGTTTCATTATAAAACATCACATGAACGTGCAAGTCTTCATATAATGCATATTTAGTTATTATCTAATATTGTATTAGATATACCAAAGTAATATATTATTATATATATCTTAGACGATGATAAATTAATATAGTACTCCCTCGTGAGTACAATTAAACATTAGTGGATAAAACTTTATTTTACAACCACTTAACTATACTACTTTGAACTATTCTCACGCATATAATTTCGTAGATAAGTTGAGGTTTCAACTTTGCCCTCTGCACCTGCATAATCAGAGGCTGTCATGCCTCCACTGTTTTGTATATACACATCAGCACCGTTCTCTACTAAAAATTTTACAAGCTCTAAATTGCCCTCTTTAGATAGATACATAAGTGCTGTGAACCCTTCGTTATCTGTAGCGTTTAACTTTATATTTGTTGTAACCAACGTTCGTAAGATATCAATATTATTAACGTAAAAAAGAGCTGTCTTACCTTCACGACCTCTAACATTAACATTCGCACCTTTCTCTATTAGATACTTAACAACATCAATTTTATTCTCATAAGTTGCGTTCATAAGTGGCGTGCCTTCGTAACTGTTTGTATTGATATTTGCACCTAGTTCAATTAATACTTTTACAACATCTAAATTACCCTCTTCTGATGAGTACGATAACGCTGTCTGTCCCATACCGTCAACACTATTAAGTTTAACACCACTACTCGCAAGTAAGCGAATTATATCAAGGTTGCCACCTTTTATCGCATACCGTATAACAGGAACTCCAAACTCACAACTTCTAGCATTAACATCTGATCCTGCATCTATCAATAACTTTGCGATATCTAAATTAGCCTCACTTGATGCCCACATCAATGCAATATCACAATCATCATCTTGTACATTCACATCTGCACCTTTATCAATTAAAAATTTCACAACTTGAATATGATTAAACGCTGCTGCGTACATTAATGCTGTATGATCTCTATCGTCACTATCTTTAGCATTAATATCTACACCTTGTTTTATAAGTGATTTAACCTCATCTATATCGCCTGATTTTGACGCTTCAAAAAATTCTATAGATAGATTATCGTTTGCTATAACTTCTGATATAGTCATCAACATAAATGAAAATATAGAAACCAGTATCACAACTGATACTTTTAGACGATTAAAAATTAACATAAACCTAACCTTATTATTTATTAAATATTTATCTATAATAATTAATATGTTATTGAATTAAAATATTCTACGATCTCTTTGCCACCAAACTCATCTATAAAATCAGATGTTGGACGTCCTGTAACCTCTCCTACCATATTAATATCTGCACCATTATCAATAAGATGTTTTATAACATGTAGATGTCCCTCTATTATTGCAACCACTAAAGGTATCGCTCTTATACCACCACCTTTACCTGCTTTATTATTAACATCTGCACCTTTAGATATTAAATACTTTACCAACATTAAACTGCCTATATCTGATGCCATACTTAATAATGTAGCTCCTTCCATTCCAACCATATCAACCTTAGCACCGTTATCTGCAAGATAATAAAAAACATCTTGATGATTTTCATCATACGCAGCAGTTAATGCAGATAATCCTTCTTCTGCTTGATAATCTAAATTAGCGTTAACAGATACTAAATATTTTAACATCTCTAAGTCGCCGTTATATGCAGCAGCGATCGCTGGCGTTCCTTGATAATATGAAAAAGTGCTTGGATCTGCCCCAACCGATACAAGGTATTTAACGATATCTAAATGTCCACCCCATGCAGCGTTTATGATAGCTACGCTTTCATTATTATCAATAGCATTTATATCATCACCTTGCATAACACGACTTTTAACACCTGCTAAATTACCCTCTTTAATATACTCTGCTAATGTGAGTGTGTACTCAATATTATTTTCTGTATTACTAATATTATCTGGCTTATTCTCTGATTTTATTTCTGTAGTTGTTGAATTGTCTACCGCTACAACTACAACAGTTGTTTCAATTTCTTTCTCGCTTTTCTTACAGCTTACAACCGCGATTGATACAATCAATAGTAACAGTAATACACTTTTTGTTTTACTCAAGTTTTGCATTCTCAAACCTCATCATATTTTTTTTTAAATCACTTAATTACTTATCTTATTTTATACTTTTTAAATACTCTACAATATCTTCTTTCTTCTTGCGTTCTGCTATATTTAATGCTGTACGATTGTAACTGTTTTTGATATTTATATCAGCACCTTTTTCAACTAAAAATTTAACACTCTCTAAATTATTACTTATTGCTAACATCAATGCAGTATCGCCTAAACTGTTTGGAGTATCTATATTTGCTCCAGCATCAACTAAAACTTTCATAACTTCATAGTGATCTTCATCAACCGCTTTAAGTAACGCTGTTTCACCTTTTTTATCTTTAGCATTTAGATCTGCACCTTTATCTATTAAAAGTTTTACAACATCAATATAGCTATCCTCTGACGCATTAATTAAAAGTGTAGATTGATCATATTTATTTCTTTCATGAATATCTGCACCATGAGAAATTAATGTTTTAACAACTTCAACTTTACCTCGATCTGTAGCATTATGTATAAGCGAATAGCCGTCTTGATCCTTAATATTTATATCTGATCCTAACTTAATTAAAAGATTCATAATATCTATATTTCCAGTGCTTGATGCAAGCATTAATGAGTGGCTATTATCAGCTTTTACATCTGCTCCTAAATCAATTAATAAACGTACAAGTTCAAAATTGCCTGCACTTGAGGCTTCTCTTAAAGCTGTAGGTTTGCTCATTAATTGTAATTTCTTACTATCTACATCTGCTCCACTCTTAACCAATATAGTCATAACCTCTTTATGTCCACCATTAAACGCTTTTAGAAACGCATTTGAATTATTACGATCTAATATATTTATATCTGCACCTGATTTAATCAGTAACTCTACTAATTTTAGATTTCCTTTCTCTGATGCAATCATTAAAGCTGTCTCGCCTTTAAAATTTGTATCAAGATTTATATTTGATTTTATTAAAATATCTACAATCTCATAATCATCTTCTGTTACGTTATCTTTTTGTGAAATTAATATTAGTAGAGTAGCTTCCATACTTTTTCTTGCGTGTATGTTAGCACCTTTCTTTATTAAATATTTAAGAATATCGTAATGCCCACTACTATATGCTTCAAACATTGCAGTTATGCCATCGTTATCATTAATATTAACATCTGCACCTTTATCAATTAAATAGCGTACTGTGTCTAAATCGCCATTTCTTGATACAACCATTAACGCTGTTACATTACCGTAACCTTGAGCGTTAATATCTGCACCTTTATCTAGTAAATATTCTGCAATATCTAAATGTCCGTTACTTAATGATTTCTGTAACGCAACACCTTTAGATGAGTTATTAATATTAATAACTGCACCTTGATCAACTAGATATTTAACAACCTTTAAATGATTATTAGATGAAGCTTCTGTTAACGGATTAACATTATCATAAGAGTTTATATCTGCACCGTTATCAACCAGATACTTTACAATCTCTAAATCGCCCTTACTTGCTGATACGGCTAACGCTGTTGTAGGATATTGAAGTGTTTGATCTATAATCGCTCCACCTTGCTCTACTAATAACTTTATAATTTCAAGGTTGCTCTTTGAGGCTGCAATTAGAATTGATGGCTCTGAATATTGATAGTTGACATCTGCTCCCTCATCAATCAGATATTTAACGATATCTAAATATTCGTGCTCTATTGCAAACATTAATGATGTGCCACCGTACTCCTCATCTCCTGATGCAGTATCAATATCCACACCGTTTGCTAAACACTCTTTAATTTTATCTAGAAAACCTGCTTTCGCCCAATCGGTGATCCTCATTAACGATAGATCAGCACCCTCATCAATAAAATATTTAACAAGCTCTGTGTTGCCACCGCTTGCAGCAAAAACAATCGGTGTAACGTCGCCACGCAAATAAACATCCATCTTACTATTGATGTCATCACCGTTTTTTAAAAACTCTTTAACTTCTAATATATTACCTCTCATAGATGCTTCAAAAATATTTACACTTGGAGATTGAACCTCTTCTACCTTTTCAGTAATCTGCTGAGAAATACTATCAGCATTAATATTACTTTCTGTATTTATACTGTTTTCTGTTTGAAGATTGTTTGTATTAATATTTTTCTTACAACCATTTATAACACTTAAAAAAATTAATAGTAAAATTAGATATTTAGTCACTATGAAAACCCTCTTTATATATTATTTAGATAATAAGCGTACACCTATAAAATAGTTGATTTATAGATGAATGTAAAGAATATATGGAATAATATTAAATAATGATCTTAAAGAACTAAATAAGATAAGAATTGTCTTTTAATTAATATTATTTTAATGCTATAATGCATTACTAATTTAAAAAAGGAGAGAGGTTTATGTTAAAAATTGATTCAAATTACAAATTGTATATTGATGGTAAATGGGTAAGCTCATCTGATGGGAAAACTTTTGATGCTTTTTCTCCTGTTAATGGTGAGAAATTGGCTACATGTGAAGAGGCTACTCAAAGTGATGTAGATAAAGCTGTTGCTGCTGCAAGAAAAGCTTTTGCTACATGGAAACATGTTGGTGCTTATGAAAAATCTGCTATGCTTAATAAAATCGCTGACGTTATGGAAGCAAATAAAGAGCATCTTGCAATGGTTGAAACTTATGATAACGGGAAACCTATTCGTGAAACAATGAATGTAGACGTACCGCTGGCTATAGAACATTTTAGATATTTTGCAGGAGTTATTCTTGCAGAAGAAGGCTCATCATCGTTTCTACAAAATAATACGCTAAGTATTATAACTAGAGAGCCGATCGGTGTCGTTGGACAAATCGTTCCTTGGAACTTTCCGTTACTAATGGCTGCGTGGAAAATAGCTCCATTATTAGCTTGTGGTTGTACAAGTGTATTTAAACCATCTAAAAGCACATCTCTAAGTGTTTTAGAGTTCGCTAAATTGATTGATGGTATTCTTCCAGCTGGAGTATTTAACCTTATAACTGGTTCAGGTGCTAAATCTGGAGAGTTTATCCTTCAACATAATGATATAGATAAACTTGCTTTTACAGGATCTACTGAAGTTGGACGTAATGTTGCACAAGCTGCCGCTAATAAATTAATTCCTGCAACTCTTGAACTTGGTGGAAAATCTGCAAACATCTTCTTTGATGATTGTAACTTCGAGATGGCAATGGATGGATTACAACTTGGTATACTATTCAATCAAGGACAAGTTTGTTGTGCTGGTAGTAGAGTGTTTGTACATGAAAGTATATACGATAAATTTATCGCTGAAGCTGTTAAAAGATTTGAGATGATAAAAGTTGGTTTATCGTGGGAAGCTGATACTCAAATGGGGGCTTTAGCATCTCAGGAGCAGTTAGATATAGTGTTAAGCTACGTTGATATAGCTCAAAAAGAGGGAGCAACTATCGCAACAGGTGGTAAAAGAATTACAACAAACGGACTCGATAAAGGATTTTTCGTTGAACCAACTCTTATAACTAATGCAACAAATAGTATGAGAGTGGCTAAAGAAGAGATCTTTGGTCCAGTAGCTACTGTTATTAAATTTAAAACCGAAGAAGAAGTTATCAAGATGGCAAATGATAGTGAATACGGTTTAGCTGGGGGAGTTTGGACTCAAGATATCAATAAAGCAATTAGAGTTTCTAAAGCTATTGAGTCAGGACGTATCTGGGTAAATACTTATAATACTATACCTGCTGGTGCTCCTTTTGGTGGATATAAAACATCTGGTATAGGTAGAGAAACAGATAAAATGATTTTAGAACATTACACTCAAGTTAAAAATATTATGATTAATCTTTCTGATAAACCTAGTGGATTTTATCCTTCAAAATAATAGTTTGATCTTAGTAATTAGTAGTTGATATATTTAAACCCTATCATAATTCTTTATGATGGGGTTTATTACTGTTATTGTTGTTATTATTACGCAATATTAGTTGAATATTTTCTTATTTATAAGTGAGTTAGATATATATAATTCATGTATCATAACTTACTATTAATTATGATCTAAAAGTAAAAATATTCATAATAAAAGCCCCCTAAAAATTAGGGAGCTATATGAAATATTAATTATTTTTTAATCAGTACTAAGTGATTAATTATAATCTACAGTCAACACTACTTTGTAGTCAATACTAGTTTGTAATTAATACTATTTTGTAATCAATGCTAATTCGCAATCGATACTATTTTGTAATCAACTCTAACTCGTAACTATACTACTTAGTAATTTTATTATGTTTCTTTAACAGTTCAACAACTTTATCTACTGGTAACTCATTTAAAACTTTTCCATTAATACCTTTAGTTGTTTCAGCTGCGAAAAGTGAATTGATGATCGCTTCTTCTGTAGCTTCAATAGTTGCTAAAAAGATAGCAGACATATCATCGTTTCTTAGTAGTGATTTATTCTCTAAAGCTAATTTATCAGCGTTATGTGATACTCTTAATTGAGGATCTGTACTAAATGCAATTACATAATCTCCACTACCGTTTGATGCTATACCACCAGTTTTTGCAAGCCCTAACATCGCACGTTTTGCAACACGCTCTAAGTTTCTTGAATCAAGTGGTGCGTTTGTTGCAACAACTATCATGATTGATCCATCAGCTGATTCTATACTCTCTTGAAATAAGTATCCACCAAGCTCTTTACCTACTTCTACTCCATCAACTGATAAAACTCCACCAAAATTTGATTGAACAAGTACACCTACTGTGTAGCCTCCTAAAGATTTTGGTAACACTCTTGAAGCTGTACCTATTCCACCTTTAAAGTTGAACGCTTTAGTTCCTGTTCCTGCACCAACGTTACCCTCTTCTACTACTCCTGTTTTAGCAGTTGTAATAGCTTTTAGAACATCTGCAGGTTTTACATGCTGTCCTCTAATATCGTTTAATCCACTATCGTTAGTTTCACCAACAATACCGTTTACTGATGTAACTTTACTGTTATCTTTAAATGAAAAAGTGTAATCAATTATACCTTGTAATCCAGCGTTAACCGATAATGTGTTAGTTAATACGATTGGAGTTTCTATATTTCCCAACTCTTTAACTTGTGAATATCCAGCAAGTTTTCCAAACCCGTTACCGATATATATAGCTGCTGGAACTTTTGATTGATAGATGTTGCCATCATACGGAAGAATAGCCGTTACACCTGTACGAACATTGTCGCCTGATGAAAGTGTTACTTGTCCTACCTTAACACCTTTAACATCTGTAATCGCATTGTTCTTACCCGGTTCTAAAATACCTATCGTAATACCGTAATCCCTAGCACGTTTATCATCCTCTGCGAATACTGCTGCAGGTAGTGTTATCAATAGAGCAAAGAGAATTAAAACTCTAAATACATTTGATTTTTTCATAAAACTAATTCCTTAAAAAAATATTTACATAATAAATATGTGGTACTTTTATAATGGTTTTTAATCGCTCCGTCAATAACTATTATAATTTTATCAAATATATAACAATATTATAAAATGCTAAATTGATTTATCAATATGATACATATACAATTTATCATATTTCCTATCTTGCACCGTTCTGTATTAAATATTTAACGATCGTTTTGTTCCCTTGCGATTTTGCTCGCATTAACGCTGTGTCGCCATGTTTATTTTTAATATTAATATCTGCTCCTAACTCAACTAATAATTTCACTATTTTTACTCTGTTAGCGTACGATGCCCATATTAATGCAGTGTAGCCATCACTATCTTGTGCGTTAATATTTGCCTTGTTTTTAATCAGAAAGTTGAAGATATCAATATTACCTATTCGTGATGCCTCTATTAAAGGGGTACCATCATTTACATTAAAATCCGCACCTTTATCTATAAGGTAAGTTGCTATATCTAAATGATTTGCACCTAATGCTATCCTTAACGCTGTTGAGCCAAACTTATTTTTGATATTAATATCAGCACCATTATCAATAAGAAAACGTATAACATCAAGATGACCTTCACCTGACGCTCTTATTAAAGCCGTATACCCACTCTCATCTTTAATATTAATACCAGCACCTCTATCTACTAAAAAACTAACAATATCTAAATACCCTTTATTAGATGCTATCATAAGTGCTGTTCTCGTTTCATTTTCCTTATAATTAACATCAACACCTTGCTCAACTAGAAAACTTACAACATCTAAATGATTACCATAAACTGCAGATATTAACGATAGACTACCACTTACTTTAATCTTGATACCTTTTTCAACTAAATAAAGTACAACATCAAGATGTCCATTTTTTGATGCTGCAACCAACGCATTACTTTTATTCGCATTAACGTCTGCTCCATTATCTATTAGATATTTTACAATCTCAAGATTACCTGATTTAGAAGCATAAAAAAGTACAGTTTCATCATATTTACTTACAGCATTAATATCTGCACCTTTATCAACTAAGTATTTAATAATATCTAGATTTTTAGGGTTACGACGTATACTTGATAAACTCATTAATATCGTATAGCCGTACTTGTTTTTTGCATTAACATCTGCACCATGTTCAATTAGATATTTAACTACTTCTAAATTTGTATTTGTAGATACATTCATCAAGGCTGTCTGAAGAGTATTAGTTTTCTGATTAACATCTACTCCTGATGTAATCAGAAACCGTACAATCTCTATATGTCCATTTTTTGAAGCTATTAATAAGGGAGAGTCATCGTGATAATCTTCGTCATTATGAGTCATTGCATTTATATCTGCACCTTTATCTACTAAATACTTAACAATATCTAGATGTCCAAAACCTGCTGCAAATATTAAAGCTGTGTTGCCTATTTCGTCCTTAACATTAACATCAACACCCTGCTTTAAGTACGATTTAAGCTTTACTAAATCGCCTTTCTTTGCTGAATCAAAATACATATCATTAAGATTTTTATCAGCCTTAACCTCCGATATATTTATAACCATAAACATAAATACATACAAAGTGAAAATACTATACCTTTTAATACAATTTAAAACCAACATAACTCCCCCCCCCTCTTTTTAAAATACATATCGTTATAAACTTCTATTATCTAGAAAACAACTTATTTAACATGATCTTACAACTACTATCTTCTACCATGTTTTTTTAGATATTTTACTATACTTTTATGTCCACTCTCTTTTGCTATATCATACGCCGTTAAACCTTTACTATCCTTAGCTTTAACATCTGCTCCTTTATCAATTAACAGTTGTACAATTTCAATATTACCAACTTCTACTGCATTCATCAATGGTGTTACTCCATCATTTGTTTGAACATTTATATTTGCACCTAATTTAAGTAAAAATCGTATAGTATTAATATCCTTTTTTGTCGATGCAATTAACAATGCTGTACTACCATTACTGTTTTTTGCGTTAATTGTAGCTCCTGATTTAATTAAGAAACTTATTACCTCTGTTAAGCCTTTCTCTGATGCGATCATAAGAGGTGTTCTATCATTCATATCTAGTAAATTAACATCCGCTCCTTTCTCAATCAAAAAACGTGCAGTATAAAGAGTACCATCTGATAATGCCGACATTAACGCTGTACGCCCCTCTGTATCGGTAGTATTTATATCGACACCTAACTCTAATAATAAACTTATAAGCTTTTCATCGTTCTCACTAGATGCGTTTATCAATGTTGTAATACTATCGTTGCTCTTCGCATCAAATACAACTCCTAACTTTACTAAATACCTAACTATATCGTAACGGCCATCTTCTAGTGCTTTATCTAAAACTTGTTCTCGATAATATACATTATTACTAAACTCTGCACCATTATTAACTAGATAAATTACTGTCTCTAAATGACTCTTATTTAGTGCATCAATTAACGCTGTATTTCCATCATTATCTTGAATATTAACATCTGCGCCTGCTTCAACTAATAAACCCACTACATCTATAAAACCACGATCTGAAGCATATGATAAAGCCGTACGCCCTTGATTATCCTTAATATCAATATCTGCACCGTTATCTATTAAGTAACTTACTACATCTATATGATCCGCAACAGATGCCATCATTAACGCCGTTCGACGATACTCATCAAAATCATTTATATTTGCACCTTTACTGATTAATAAACGTACAATCTTTATATGTCCACCACGAGCTGCATTCATAAGTACTGTATAACCTGAACTATCCTTAACTCGTATACTTGCATTCTTACTAATCAACATCTTAACTATATCTATATCACCATTATATGCAGCTACCATTAACGGCGTCTCACCTGAATTATCTGCTAGATCAACTAATACTCCTGATTTTAATAGGTAACTTACAACCTCTTTATGTCCCTTTGCTGTTGCATAACTTAACGCCGTGAAGCCACCGTAATCCTTGACATTTATATCAACTCCTTGCTCAATAACCGATACTATCTCTCTAAGATTACCTGACTTCGCTGATGTGAAAAAACGTTTATTAAGATCAACACTCGCCTCTGTATCATTACTTGTGATTAATAGAAACGAAAAGATAGAAGATAATATCACTATACTTATTTTTAAACGACCTAAAATGAACATATTAAACCCCACTAATTATAACTATGCTATCTATCTAAAACTTTGATATCTTACTTTGCACCCTTCTTTTTTAAATACTCTACTATATCTGTATACTCATTTCTTTCTGCTATCTTTAATGCTGTATTACCTTTCTCATCTATAATATTTATATCTGCTCCGTTCTCTACAAAAAGCTTAATATACTCTAAACTACCCATACCAACCATAAACATAAGTGGCGAATATCCAAACTTGCTTACAATATTAACATCAGCTCCATTATCAACTAGAAACTTGATAACATCGTAATGTTTAGTGTTTGATGCCAACATCAATGCTGACTCTCCATAATTTCCTCTAACATTAATATCTACACCTAAATCAAATATTAAACGAACTGTATCAATATTACCTTTCTGTGAGGCTAACATTAATGATGTGTTACCACTATTATCTTTTAGATTTATATCAGCTCCTTTACCTAATAAATGTTTCACAGTTGCAAGGCTCTCATTACCACCGTTACTGATAGCATACATTATAGCTGATGTTTTATACTGGCCTTGCATTAAATCTATATCAAGCCCCTGATCTAACAGGTAATCTATAATTTCTAAATGTCCACGCATAGAAGCATATACTAAAGCGTTTGAACCTTGATTTGATAAAACATTAATATCTGCTCCTTTATCTTGCAGATACTTTAATATATCTAATCTGTTTTCACCTGCTGAATATATAAACGGCGTTAAACCATATTGGTCTTTAACCTCGATATCTGCTTTCTCTGATATTAAAAGTTTTACAACTGCTAAATGTCCACCCCTTACAGCCCATATTAATGCTGTATATTGGTTATCCTCTTTCTCTTCTATATTTATACCCTCAGATATTAAAAGTTTTGAAGTTTCAAGATCTCCATGGATAGCTGAATACATTAATGCGTTCCAGTTTCTATTATCCTTTAGATGAATGTTTGCACCTTTTTCAATTAAATATCTACCGATATCTCCCTTCCAACCACCTACCATTTTTATTAATGCAGTTTTGCCTTCATTATCTCTAATAT